>CALLYN010000589.1 GCA_937858455.1 uncultured Kouleothrix sp. | reverse complement strand
AGCGGCGTGCCGCTGTAGCGCTTGCCCTCGAACAGCTCCTGCCACTGGCGCACCATGCCGAGGTAGCCGTTGTTGATGATCGCGACCTTGATGTTGTGCAGGCCCTCCTGCATGATCGTCTGCATTTCCTGGTTGGTCATCTGGAAGCCGCCGTCGCCGCAGATCGCCCAGATCGTCTCGTTCGGGTAGGCCATCGCCGCGCCAAGCGCGGCCGGCACTGCGAAGCCCATGGTGCCGGCGCCGCCGCTGGTGATATGCGTGCGCGGCCGGAACCAGTCGATCAGCTGCGCGGCCCACATCTGGTGCTGGCCGACATCGGTGACCACGCGGTAGTTGCCGCGCTCGTTTACGATCCGGGTGAAGGTCGAGTACACGTCGTGCGGCATGAGCGCGGCGGTGTCGGGGCGGCTCAGGTACTGCTGCTTGGGCTGGTGCTTGGCCTGCATCTCGTGGATGTGGCGCATCCACTCGCGGGCGTTCTCGTGCAGCTCCTTGAACTCCTCGTCGCCGGGCATCTCGTCGAGCATCGTCTGCAGCACCTGGCGCGCATCGCCCACAATCGGGATGGCCACTTTCACATTCTTGCCGATCTCGCTCGGGTCGATGTCGACGTGGATCACCTTGGCGTGCGGCGCGAACGTGCTGGCCTTGCCCGTCACGCGGTCGTCGAAGCGCCCGCCGATGTTGAACAGCACATCGCACTCCTGGATGGCCTTGTTGACGTGCACCCAGCCGTGCATGCCCGGCATGCCGATGTTCAGCGGGTGATCTTCGGGGATGGCGCCAATGCCGTGCAGCGTTGTCACCACCGGCACGCGCAGCTCTTCGGCAAATTGGCGCAGCTCCTCGGTCGCGCCCGCCTGGATCACGCCGTTGCCAGCCATGATCAGCGGCTTTTTGGCCTGCGAGAGCATGCGGATGGCCTCGCGCACCTGCTTGCGGTTGCCGAGGTAGTTTGGCTTGTAGCCCGGCAGGCTCAGCTTCACATTCCAGTTCGGCACGATCTTCGCCAGCATCGCGTCCTTGGTGATATCGACCAGCACCGGGCCGGGGCGGCCGGTGGTGGCGATATGGATGGCCTCCTTGAACACATACGGCAGGTCGTTGACGTTCTTCACCAGGTAGTTGTGCTTGGTGATCGGCATGGTAATGCCGACGATGTCGGTCTCCTGAAAGGCGTCTTTGCCGAGCAGGTGGCTGTACACCTGGCCGGTGATCGCCAGCATCGGCGTGCTGTCCATCATCGCGTCGGCAATCGGCGTGACGAGGTTGGTGGTGCCTGGGCCGCTGGTGCCGATGCACACGCCCACGCGCCCGGTGGCGCGGGCGTAGCCCTCGGCGGCGTGGCCGGCGCCCTGCTCGTGCCGGCACAGCACGTGGCGCAGCTTGTCGCGGTACTCCCACATGGCGTAGTAGAATGGCATGATCGCGCCGCCGGGGATGCCGAACATCACCTCGACGTTCTCGCGGATGAGCGCCTCGCACATGATCTGTGCGCCGGTTCGTTGATCTGACATGCAATTGCTCCTAAAGTTTTGAGTGTTGAGTTTTGAGTTGTGAGCTATCGCGTTGCACCTTCGCAACTCTTAACTCAGAACTGAGAACTCAAAACTATTCGAGGATCGCTCCGTTGCTCGCGTTCGTCACCAGGCGCGTGTAGCGCGCCAGCCAGCCGCGCGCGTACTTGGGCGCCGGCGCCTGCCACTCGGCCCGCCGCGCGGCCAGCTCGTCGTCGCCTACCTCTACGTCGAGCTTGCGCGCGCTCAGGTCGATATTCACAATGTCGCCGTCGCGGATCAGCCCGATCGGGCCGCCCTCGGCGGCCTCGGGCGAGACGTGGCCGATGCACAGGCCGCGCGTGCCGCCGCTGAAGCGGCCATCGGTGATCAGCGCGGTGGTGCTGCTCAGCTCGGGGATGCCCTTGACCATGCTGGTGAGCGCCAGCATCTCGCGCATGCCCGGGCCGCCGCGCGGGCCTTCGTAGCGCACGATGATCACGTCGCCAGGGTTGATCTTGCCGTTCACCACGGCGTTGGTCGCCAGCTCCTCGCTGTCGAACACGCGCGCCGGGCCGCGAAACGCCATCTCGTGCTGGTCGACCGCGCCGACCTTGATGATCGAGCCCTCGGGCGCGAGGTTGCCGAACAGTGCGCTGAGCGCGCCGCGCTGCGAGTGCGGGCTATCGACATCGCGGATGCACTCGTCGCCGCGGCGCTCGGCGTGGGCCAGGTTCTCGCCCAGCTTCTTGCCGGTCACAGTCTGCGCGTCGAGCTTCAGCACGCCGGGGCGCTTGGCCAGCTCGGCCAGAATTGCCGGCACGCCGCCGGCGGCGTGCACGTCTTGAATATGCCACTGCTTCGGCCCATCCCACGCCGGCGACACCTTGGCCAGGTGCGGGGTGCGATCCGACACGTCGTTGAAGCGCGCGATTGGGTAGTCGAGCCCGGTTTCGCGCGCGAGCGCCAGCACGTGCAGCACGGTGTTGGTGCTGCCGCCCATGGCTACGTCGAGCGCCATGGCGTTGTCGATCGCCTCGGCGGTGACGATGTCGCGGAAGCGGATATTGCGCGCTACCAGCTCCATGATCTGGCTGGCGGCTTTGCGGGCGAGCTCGTGGCGTTCGGGGGATACGGCGGGGAGGGTTCCGTTAAACGGGAGGGCGATACCGAGGGCTTCGCACAGGCAGTTCATCGAGTTCGCGGTGAACATGCCGCTACAGCTGCCGCACGTCGGGCAGCTGATCTGTTCGAGCTTGAGCAGCTGCGCGTCGGTCATCTTGCCGGCGGCGCGCTTGCCCACCGCCTCGAACACCGTGATCAGGTCGCTCTTGACGCCCTGCTCGTCCTGGCCGGCGAGCATCGGCCCACCCGAGATAAAGATCGTCGGGATGTTCACGCGCGCGGCGCCCATGAGCATGCCCGGCGTGATCTTGTCGCAGTTCGGGATGCAGATCATCGCGTCGAAGCAGTGCGAGGCCGCCATTGTCTCGACCGAGTCGGCGATCAGCTCGCGCGACGGCAGCGAGTAGCGCATGCCCTCGTGGCCCATCACAATGCC
>CALLYN010000588.1 GCA_937858455.1 uncultured Kouleothrix sp. | reverse complement strand
GGCCGAGGCGCCCTAGAAACAGCAGCATGCCAACGGCGATCAGGCCCAGCGCCAGCGTGTTGTTGCGGTTGTTGGCCAGCGGCCGCGCTGGAGTGGTGTAGGAAGCAGCGCTCAGCTGCTGCGTCTGCAGGCCGGCTGAAGAGCGCTCGGCCTGGCGCGCGCGCTCGGTATCTTGCTCGGAGTAGTTGGGGTTCATGAAGCCTCCTCGCTACGAGATCGTACGTACTGCTATTTATGATGACGAATGGCCTGGCGCAAATGTTGCGGTTTGCTGACTGCGTGCTGTAAGGAGCGATCAAACAGAGCTGATTTGAGAAGCTGCCTGAAAAGGGTGGTTTGGAGGGACGAAGTCCCTCCAAATATCACTCATTCTGGCGGGTGGCGGCCGCGAATGTGGCCGCCACCTGCCAGAAGGGAAGTGCGAGGGGCGATGCCCCTTGCGCACCCTCTTTTCAAACAGGCTCTGAGAGTTAACAAACAGATCACACGGTGTGAAAAATATCATTGGGAATCGGCGCGTGCTCGGATATGCTAACCGCACGGAAATCGAACCATACGCGGAGGGAGCACCGACATGAGCAGCGCGAACAGCCAGCAGACAGCACCGCGAATGATGATGTACTCGCAGGATGGTTTCGGCCTCGGGCATATGCGCCGCACCACATCGATCGCCAACCAGATCGTGCGCGAGCGCCCCGACGCGGCCATTCTCACAATGGCTGACTCGCGCCTTGGCCAGTTTTTCGAGACCAGCGCCAACCACGATTACCTGAAGCTGCCGTCGATCTTCAAGGCCGGCCCCGGCGACTGGCGCGCGGTGAGCTTGCCGATGCCATTCGAGGCTGTGTCGGGCATGCGCCGCGAGCTGATCCGCAGCGCGGTGATGAGCTACCAGCCGCATGTCTTGCTTGTCGACCATATGCCGCACGGCGCGATGGGCGAGCTGCTGCCGACGCTCGATGCGCTGCGCGCCAGCGGCGCGCCGACGCGGATCGTGCTGGGGCTGCGCGACATCCTCGACGCGCCCGAGGTCGTGCGGCGGCGCTGGGATGTCGAGGGCGCGTATGAGGCGATCGAGCGCTACTACGACAGCGTGCTGGTGTACGGCAAGCGCGAGGTGTTCGACCTGGCCGAGCAGTACGGCTTCTCGGCGAGCGTGCGCGAGCGCATCCAGTACACCGGGTATGTCTGCACGCCGCAGACCGCGCGCTACACCGCGCGCGCGCGCGCCAAGTACATCCCCAGCGGCGACACCCAGACGAAGCTGATCGTCGCGATGGCCGGCGGCGGCGCCGACGCCTACCCGATGATGCGCGCGATGCTCGACGCGCTGCCGGCGATCAGCGCGCAGCAGAAAGTGTACCTGGCGATTGTGGCCGGGCCGTTCATGCCGGCCGAGCAGCGCCGCGACCTTGAGGCGCGCAGCCGCGGCCTGCCGGCGCGTGTGTCGATCTCGGTGAACGACCCGATCAGCTATATCGAGGCGGCCGACCTGACGGTGGCGATGGCGGGCTACAACACCACCATGGAGATCCTGCGCTCGGGCAAGCGCGCCGTGCTGATCCCGCGCCGTGGCCCCAGCGCCGAGCAGCGGATGCGCGCGCGGCTATTCGCCGAGCGCGGCTGGGTCGAGATGATCGACCCCGACGAGCTGGAGAGCGCGAATGTGGCCGCGCAGGTGTGCGCCGCGCTCGATCGCGGCCCGCGCATGAGCGCGGAGACGCGGCCCGATGTCGATGGCATCAACGGATCGGCCAGGATGATCCTGGAGATGATGCAGTCCGCCGCCGAGGAGGCCAGTATGCTCGATACGCTCGAGCTGGGGCTGCGCCTGCCGGCGCTGACGCTGCCGGCATAGGGCGGGGCTGATTCACACGCTGTTCGCTTGATCACGTAGTGATTGTGTTGCACGACGTGGCGAAGCCACGTCGTGCAACACAATCAGAAATTTGGGGGCGGCGAAGCCGCCCACAAACCCCCACCAAAGTGTACGCCATCAAGCGAATTTGGTATAACACGAGGGACGCGGTGGGCGTTTTGCCCTTGGCAGAGCGGTACTTTTTATTCCTGGTGCCTCAATGTTGGCGTAAAGCGCCAACATTAGGGCACGAAAGATCGGCATGTTTTTTTTGGCCGGCCACGGCCCTGGTGATATGGCTAACGCTGACAAAAAGGTGTAGAATAGCGCTATCTGCAGCCTGCACTCATAATGCTTAGGAGTTACGCACTTGCGTGACTCGGCTTCCCCAAGGTACGAGATTGAGCCTGCGGCAGCATGGTACTGGTTCACCTTCTGTATGCAATTTTCCGCGCGGAGCGTGGAAAATTGCATACGATGCGGAAAGAGTACCGCTCTGCCGAAGGCTGAGAGCGCCAAGTAAGCCCTATATGCTACTCAATGGGGGGACGATGAGCCAGCAATTTTCGTTCGACCCACAGCTGCCCGCGCTGCCGCTTGCGTTTGATCTTGACGCAGTGGCGCGCCTGTTTGCCGAGCACTGGCCGGCAGAGTCGGCCGGCCCGATCAGCATAGGCAAGATCAAGCTGCAGGATACCAAGTACCAGCCGCACGCGCGCTGCGTCACCACCTACGCGCTGAGCGCCGAGCGGCCAGGCGCCCCCGCCGAGCCGACGATCGGCGTGCTCGAGATCACGCCCGACGGCGCGCACCACCGCTTGTATACCGACGACCCTCATCTGCCGTGGATGGCCGAGGCCACCAGCCCCGATGCGATGCGCGCGCGCTTCGCCACGCTGCTGCCGGAAACTACGATCAACGGCTGCACGATCGCGCCGGTGCGCTACCGGCCAGGCGTGCGCTGCGTGTTTCGCTACGACCTCGACACCAGCGCCGGGCCGCAGACATTCTTTGGCAAGCTGCTGCGAGAGGGCGGCGAGCAATCGCTGGCGACGATCACCGCGCTGCACGATGCGCGCGAGCGCAACCCAGGCATGCCGCGCGTGCTGCCGCCGCTGGCCTACTGGCCCGACGCTCACCTGCTGCTCCAGGATGAGGTGCAGGGCGGCGCCGAGCTGAACGACCTGGCCTTCGACCCCAAAGAAGACGCCGGGCTGCGCGAGCGCTGGCTGCGCGATGCCGGCGCGCGCCTGGCGGGGCTGCACGGCTGCGCCGAAGTGCCTGGCCCGCCGCGCACCATGGCCGACGACCTCGA
>CALLYN010000587.1 GCA_937858455.1 uncultured Kouleothrix sp. | reverse complement strand
GCTTGTGCTTGCTGCGCGGCGTCCGGCAATGCCGGACGCCGCGCGCGTCTTCGGCTGCGCTCCAGGGCTGAACGACTGCTTTACGGTACTTTCCTTTTGGATGTGTCCATTTTCCGCGCTCCGCGCGGAAAATGGACACACGATGCTGCCGCAGGCGCCATACACAGCTTCGGGAAGCCGAACAACGCAACGGCGTAAATCCTAAACAAATAGATCAAATAGAGATTGACAAGCGCCCAACATGTGCTATCATACCGATAGTTAGTTTTACTAACTAATAGGAAGCCACCAGGCACCATGAAAACCACCTCTTCCAACGCGCAGCGGCTGCTGCGGCTCTTCGAGCAGATGCGCGCCAGCAAGCACAGCCCGGCGATCGCGCGCATGCACCAGCTGAACCTTTCGTTCTCGCACCTGCGCGCGCTGCACCTGCTCGCGGCCCAGCCGCAGCTGGCAATGAAGGACCTGGCCGAGCAGCTGTGCCTGACGCCGCCCTCGGTGACGGCGCTGACGCGCCGGCTGCTCGCCGCCGGCATGATCGCGCGCCAGCCGCACGCCGACGACAGCCGCGTGGCGCTGCTTTCGCTCACCGAGCCGGGGCGCGCGCTGCTGCACGAGATCTACCAGGATCAGCTCGCCGGCATGGAGCGCCTGCTCGAGGGGCTGTCGCCCGACGAGCAGCTGCTGTTTATCGATCTGCTCGAGCGCGCCGTCACGACGCTGCACGGCCCCGCGTAGCCCAGTTCAAGAGGAGAACCCTATCGTGCAAGCATCCCCCGCACGCCCACAATCGGGCGGACGCAGCCGCGAGCGCGGCCCGCGCAACCGCGGCCTTGGGCGCGCCATGCGCTACCTGCTGCGCCAGAAGCGCACGGCGATCTTCGCCTACGGCGCGCTGATCGTCGCTACGATCGCCCAGCTCGCGGTGCCGCAGCTGGTGCAAAATATGATCGACGCCGTCACCAAGGGCGCGCTCGCGAACATTATTCTCACCCAGGTGCCCGCGCAGTTCCAGGGCGCGGCCGCCCAGCGCGCCGGCACGACCCTCGACCAGCTCAAGCTCGACCAGTCGGGCGCCGAGGGGCTGCTGTTCAACGCGGCGCTGATCATTGTGGCGTTCGCGGTGATGCGCGGCGTGTTCTCGTTTGTGCAGGCGTTTATGGCCGAGAAAACGTCGCAGGGCCTGGCGTTCGACCTGCGCAACGAGATCTTTGCCAAGGTGCAGCGCCTGTCGTTCAGCTACTACGACCGCAACCAGACCGGGCAGCTCATGATCCGCGCCACCGACGATGTCGAAAAGGTACGCATGTTTATCGCCCAGGGCCTGGTGCTGACGGCGCAGGCGTTTCTGCTGCTCGGCGCCGCGCTGATCATCCTGTTCATCACCAACTGGCGCCTGACGCTGTGGGTCCTGCCGACGCTGCCGGTGGCGCTGGTGCTGTTCATGATCTTTGGCGCGGTCAGCCAGCCGCTGTTCGGCGAGGTGCAGCGCCGGCTCTCGGCGCTCAACACCATCCTGCAAGAGAACCTCGCCGGCATCAAGGTGGTGAAGGCGTTTACGCGCGAGCCGTACGAGGAGCAGCGCTTCGACCGCGCCGCCACCTCGCTCATGGAGCAGCAGCTGAAGGTCAGCCGCACGTTCGCGTTTCTGTTCCCAGTGGTGTTCCTGATCGCGCAGATCGGCCAGGCGGTGATCCTGTACTTCGGCGGCAAGCAGATCATCGCCGGCACGCTGAACCTGGGCGAGTACCAGAAGTTCAGCCTGTACCTGATCTATGTGTTCTTCCCGCTCGGCCAGCTCGGCTTTATCATCTCGCTGATGGCCCAGGCCGGCGCGTCGGCCGGGCGGATCTTCGAGATCCTCGACTCGCAGAGCGATATCGTCGACAAGCCCGGCGCGCTCGCGCTGCCGCCGATCGTCGGCCGCGTCGAGTTCAACAATGTCACCTTCCGCTACTTCGGCAGCGGCGACCCGGTGCTGAAGGAAGTGAGCTTCGCCGCCGAGCCGGGCCAGACGATCGCGCTGCTCGGGGCTACCGGCAGCGGCAAGACGACGATCATCAACCTGATCCCGCGCTTCTACGACGCGAGCGACGGCGCGATCCTGATCGACGGGTACGACCTGCGCGATGTCACGATCGATAGCCTGCGCAGCCAGATCGGCATTGTGCTGCAGGAAACCAACCTGTTCAGCGGCACGATCCGCGACAACATCGCCTTCGGCCGGCCCGACGCGTCGATCGAGCAGGTGCAGGCCGCCGCCAGGGCCGCCGCCGCCCACGATTTCATCATGGGCTTCCCGCAGGGCTACGATACGCCCGTGGGCGAGCGCGGCACGACGCTCTCGGGCGGCCAGAAGCAGCGTGTGGCGATCGCCCGCGCGCTGCTGCTCGACCCGCACATCCTGATCCTCGACGACTCGACCAGCAGCGTCGATCTGCAGACCGAGCAGAAGATCCAGGGCGCGCTCGACAACCTGATGCGCGGCCGCACCAGCTTTGTGATCGCCCAGCGCATCAGCACGGTGCTGAACGCCGACCAGATCCTGGTGCTCGAGAAGGGCCAGATCGTGGCGCGCGGCACCCACGCCGAGCTGATCGAGAACAGCCCGATCTACGCCGAGATCTATAGCTCGCAGCTGGTGGGCGACGCCGCCACCGCGCCTGCGGTGTAGCGGCCGGCCGCGCCCGCTCGGCGCCCGGCTGATTGTTGAGCAGTGCGTGGTTTTCTGCGCTTCGCGCAGAAAACCACACACAAAAGATCTTGCTGCCGCAGGCATACACGTAGCGAAGAATCATTGGGCGGCGCGGCTGGCAGCCGCGCCGCCCGAAAGAAATAGCGGAGCGAATGCTATGATGGGAGGACCCGGCGGACCCGGCCGCCTGCTGAATACCGAGGTATCCAAGCCCAAGAACACCTTTGCCACGCTGGGGCGCTTCGGCGAGTACTTTCGGAAATACTGGCCCGGCGCGCTGCTGGCGCTTGCCATGATCGTCGCGTCGACTTGGACGCAGGTGACGGCGCCTGACCTGATCGGCCAGGCCGTCGACTGCTACCTGTTCCCGCAGCCGGCGAGCTGCTGGTACACCAGCGCCAGCGCCAACGCCAGCGCCGACGCGCGCGTGGCCGGCCTGCTCGGCCTGGTGGGCATCCTGCTGGCGCTGTTCGTCGCC
>CALLYN010000586.1 GCA_937858455.1 uncultured Kouleothrix sp. | reverse complement strand
CGGGTGCTTGCGGCGGGCGGCGGCGCGGCGTATGCTTGCAGCGATTTCACCGCTCGAGCATACGGAGGTGCACACCATGCGAAGGAGCGCAACCGCCTTGCTGCTGGCCGGCGCGCTGGCGATCGGCGCGCTGATCGGCTTTGTCGACACGCGGCCCACCTGGGATGACACCGGCGTCACCGTGGGGCTGCTGGTGCTGGCCTGCCTGCTGTTCGGCGCGGCGCGGCCGCGCCTGGCGTGGCTGTGGGCGCTGGCGATCGGCGCGTGGCTGCCGCTGCTGAATATACTGATCGCGCGCAGCTTCGCGCCGCTGGCTGCGCTGGCGATCGCGTTTGTGGCGGCGTATGCCGGCGCGCTTGTGCGCCGGGCGCTCCGTGGCGGCACGGCCGCGCCGCCGGTATAGCACGCGCCGCGCGCTGACGCTCGCTTCTGCCAACTGGAACTCGCATCGTGTATACTACGCGTGCGTCTGAAGCCCACACCAGCAGAAGGCAGAGCTATGCAGCGAACCCTGCTCGACGCCGAGCACCTGATGTTCCGCGACGCGTTTCGCACCTTTCTCGCCCGCGAGGTCGCGCCGCACTACGAGGCCTGGGAGCGCGAAGGGATTGTGCCGCGCGAGCTGTGGCGCAAAGCCGGGCGCTCGGGCTTTCTCGGCACCGACGTGCCCGAGCAGCTGGGCGGCGCGGGCCTGGCCGACTACCGCTACAACGCGGTGATCGCCGAGGAGCTGGCGCGCGGCCGCTTCATGGGCGTCGGCATGTCGGTGCACAACGATATTGTGATCCCCTACTTCCTGCGCTATGCCAGCCCCGAGCAGCGCCAGCGCTGGCTGCCGGGCCTGGCCAGCGGCGACCTGATCGGCGCGATCGCCATGACCGAGCCGGGCGCCGGCAGCGACCTGGCCGGCATTCGCACCAGCGCGCTGCGCGACGGCGACGCCTACCTGCTGAGCGGCCAGAAGACCTTTATCTCGAATGGCATCCTGAACGACCTGCTGATTGTGGTGGCGCGCACCGACCCGGCGCGCGCCCACCGTGGCATCAGCCTGCTGGTGGTCGAGCGCGATATGCCCGGCTACCGGCGCGGCCGCAACCTCGAGAAGATCGGGCTGCACGCGCAGGATACCGCCGAGCTGTTCTTCGACGACGTGCGCGTGCCGGCCGCGAATGTGCTGGGCGAGGAGGGCGCGGGCTTCGGCTACCTGATGCAGCAGCTGCCGCAGGAGCGCCTGACGATCGCGGTGAGCGCGATTGCCGCCGCCGAGGCCGCGCTGGAGTGGACGATCGACTACTGCAAGGGCCGCAGCGCCTTCGGCCGGCCGATCGCCGACTTTCAGAATACGCGCTTCCGCCTGGCCGAAATCAAAACCGAGCTGACGATCGGGCGCGTGTTCGTCGACCAGTGCATCCTGGCGCATAACCGTGGCGAGCTGAGCGCCGACGAGGCCGCGATGGCCAAGTGGTGGGCCAGCGAGCTGCAGGTGCGCGTGGTCGACCAGTGCCTGCAGCTGCACGGCGGCTACGGCTACATGCGCGAGTACCCGATCGCCAGGCTGTACCTCGACACGCGCGTGCAGACGATCTACGGCGGCACTACCGAGATCATGAAAGAAATCATCGGGCGCGCGCTGCTCGAACATTAGACAGAAGCGAGCACTGCTCTGCCGAAGGCTGAACACCCCAGCTGCGTAAGCCCTACGTGCAGGCTTCCGCAGGTTCGATCCGAGTTTTCAGGGGGAAGGACGAAAGACGGAAGACGAAACAGCGCCGCCTTTCGTCTTCCAGCTTTTGTCAAACCGGTTCGGAGGTGTGATAGCCTGCACCAAGGTTTGAAGGTTGAAAGTTCGTACGCAAACCTGCAAGCAAGGAACCATCCATGCCAGAAGCATATATCTACGACGCCATCCGCACGCCGCGCGGCAAAGGCAAGCCCGACGGCGCGCTCCATGAGGTACGGCCAGTCGCGCTGCTGGTGGGCCTGATGCACGAGCTGCAGCGGCGCCACGCTCTCGACACCGCGCTGGTTGAAGACGTGGTGCTCGGCTGCGTCACGCCGATCGGCGACCAGGGCGGCGATATCGCCAAGACCGCGGCGCTGGCGGCCGGCTGGGATTGGCGGGTGCCGGGCGTGCAGCTCAACCGCTTCTGCGCCAGCGGCCTCGAGGCCGTGAACCTGGCCGCCATGAAAGTCCGATCGGGCTGGGAAGAGCTGATCGTCGCCGGCGGCGTCGAGTCGATGTCGCGCGTGCCCATGGGCAGCGACGGCGGCGCGCTGTTCGCCGACCCGGCCACCAGCATGGCGATCGGGTTTGTGCCGCAGGGCATCGGCGCCGACCTGATCGCCACGCTCGACGGCTTCACGCGCGACGACGCCGACCAGTTCGCGTGCGAGTCGCAGCGCAAGGCCGCCCAGGCGCGCGCCAGCTGCTACTTCGCGAAGTCGATCGTGCCGGTGCGCGACCAGAATGGCCTGCCGATCCTCGAGCAGGACGAGTTTATCAAGCCGCAGACCACGCTCGATGGCCTGGCGAAGCTCAAGCCCTCGTTCGCGAGCGCCGGCGCGCTGGGCTTCGACACCGTCGCCAAGCAGAAGTACCCGCAGGTCGAGCGCATCGAGCACATCCACACCGCCGGCAACTCGTCGGGTATTGTCGACGGCGCCGCGCTGGTGCTGGTTGGCTCCGAGGCGGCCGGCCGCCGGCTGGGCCTGGCGCCGCGCG
>CALLYN010000585.1 GCA_937858455.1 uncultured Kouleothrix sp. | reverse complement strand
GCACGCGTGATCATACCAAAAGTTGGCGTCCTGACCACCTCCTTTTGTCAAGTGATACCCTTTGAGGCTGGTGGCCCTCCACACCACCGGCGCGGCAGCCACGAGGCGTGGGCTGGCAGCAGCGCGGCCGCTAGCTGTACAGGCCCAAGCTGGCGACCCAGGCGATCAGCACCGCCAGCGGCCCGGTCACAAAGCGCGAGAACAGCACCGCCGGCACGCCCACCTCCACGGTCTCGGGCTCGGCCTCGCCCAGCGCCAGGCCCACCGGGATGAAGTCGCAGCCGACCTGCGGATTGATGGCGAACAGCGCGGGCAGCGCATACTGCGGCGGCATCTGGCCCTTGGCAAGCAGCGTTGCGCCCAGCAGCGTGCCGATCACCTGGGCGATCACCGCGCCCGGCCCGAGCAGCGGCGAGAGCACCGGCAGGCCGATGATCAACGACAGGATGATCAGGCCCACCACCGACGAGGCCAGCGGCGCAAGCAGGTTGGCCAGCGCCGTGCCGACGCCGGTGTACAGAATGATGCCGATCACCAGGCTGATAAAGGCCATAAATGGCAGAATGTTGGCGACCACCTGGTCGATCGCCTCGCGGCCGGCCTGGTACAGCGCACCGACAACACCGCCAACCCCGCGGCCGATCGACGTCAAAAAGCCAGTGAAACCATTCATGCCGCCACCTCCGCGCTGAGTGTCTGCTGCGACGCGCGGCGCGCCAGCAGAATAGCGGTAATTCGCTCGGTAACCACGCCACGAATAAAGATCACAACCAACCCGACCAGCAGGTAGCGCACGGCCAGCGGCGCGAGCGGCAGCCCAAGCTGCTGGATGCCGGTGGCGATGCCAAGCCACACAAACAGCTCGCCTGGGTTGATGTGCGGGAAGATGCCCAGCGGCGGATGCACATACGAGACGGCGGCATCGTAGAAGGCTGGCTTGTAGCGCTCGGGGAGAAAGCGGCCCATGGTATAGGCCATCGGGTTCGTGAGGAAGAATACCGACAGCACGGGCAGAACAATGTAGCGAACCGGGTAGTAGGCCAGGCCGGGGCGCGCTGCCCACTCGCCAACCCGGTCGATACGCTCGGCCCCGATCATCGCGATCAGTGCATTCACGCCAGTGAGCAGCACGATCAGCGTTGGAACGATACCGGTAACCAGGGCTACAAACGTCTTGCCGCCTTCTGTAAACATACCAATGAAGTGGGTCGCCAGCCAAACCAACATGTCCATAACCTGGTTCTCCTTACAGTTCAATAAGCCGCTGAGCACACATGGATCAACGAACCGATCGAAGCACGCCTCCTTTCGTTGTGCGTTTACGGGCGATCAGGCCGCGCTGGGCTGGTTTGATAGCGCGGGTGGCGCCTTGAAGAATTGCGCCGCGTGTTGCAGGGCGCGCCACTGCGCGCGCCGCAGGTCAGCCGGCGGCGCCTCGCTCGTAAGGATGGCATCGACGCGCATCCCGTTTAGCTTGGTGAATGGCTGAAGCTTCGAGAAAACAGTCCAGCCGCTGAAGAGCGCGGCGTGACACACCAGGCCGTGCTCGTCGGCTACCAGCACGCCGTAGGTGCGGCCTTGCCAGCGGCCGCCGTCCATGCCCACCGCGCAGCGCCCCAGCTTGCGCAGCTCGGCGATCTGGCGGTGAAACTGCCGCAGCTGCCAGTACGAAAGCACGAACTGCAGCGCCCACGCCGCAGCTACCACCAGAAAAATGTACTGCATCGTACGCCCTTTCGCTACGTAGCTCCATGTTTTCGAGGCAACGAGACCCAACGGCTCGCCGGCATGGGCGAGCCAGCTGCGGGAAACACACGCGCCGGCTGAACGGTATATGAAAACCAGGGTAGCTACAAGCTACCTGCAGGCACTTCACATATGTGCAATATATTCACATTCGACAATTGATTGTGGCGATTATAACATATTTTTCACAGATGTCAATAGGTTTAGCATTTGTGAAAAATAGTATTTGCGACATTAGAATGCCGCATTGAGGTGCTCATGCCAGCCCCATGCGTTCGCTTTCTTGCGAGGCCCTGCTGGCTTCGGCAGGCAGGGCCTTGCAAAAGAAACTTTGGGGGGCGGCGAGGCCGCCCCGAACCGCACATGCGGCCGGCGCCAACGTACAGCCCCTCGCCGGGCTGCGGCGAGGGGCTAGGGAATAGCCGGGGCTTGGCCAGCGTATTAGCCGACGGCTTGCGCGCTCAGCGAGGGCGCAGCCGTATTTGCCAGGGCAAGCACCGCTTCGGCTGTGGCCGAGTCGGTAATCAGCACATCGAGGTAGCCGCCAGCCAGCGCGCCGCGGATGGCGCGCGCCTTGGTCGGGCCGCAGGCCGCGCCCACAACCACCGGGATCTGCGCAATGCTCTCGAGCGAAACGCTGATCAGCCGGGCGTCGATATCCGGCGCGGCCATCCGGCCAGTAATGTCGAAGTGGCGCGCGCAAATGTCGCCGACGACGCCGGCCTGCTGGATGGTGCGAAATTCCTCGGGCGTGAGATAGCCGGCGCGCATCAGGCTCGATACGCTCGGCTCGGCCGCGCCGATGC
The DNA here is from genome assembly GCA_937858455.1 of uncultured Kouleothrix sp. Lineage (GTDB taxonomy): Bacteria > Chloroflexota > Chloroflexia > Chloroflexales > Roseiflexaceae > Kouleothrix. The sequence continues at coordinate 6,160 of CALLYN010000585.1, read as the reverse complement.
CCACCAGTGCCACATCGGCCTGCGCGGCGGCGCTGAGCGTCTCGGCGATATTGCGCTCGAGCAGCAGCGCCTGGGCGATCGTCGGCGTGTCGACGATCAGCGGGGCGTGTAGATAGCGGTAGCGCCCGCTGAGCGCTTGGGCGAAACGCTGCGCAACCGCCGGGCCATCGATCGTCGGGTCGCTCGAGCCGACGCCGCCCATCATCTGCACCACCTCGACGTCGTAGCGCCGTTGTGGCGCGAACGCCTGCGCGATCGCATTGATCGTGGTGCCCCACGAAATGCCCAGCGAGCGCGCATTGGCCAGAAACCCGTCGAGCATTTGCGCCGCCAGCGTGGCCGCCTGTACCAGCGTGGCCTGCGCGTCGCCGGCGATCGCCTGCACTACACCGACTTCGCGCAGCCCAAAGCGCTCGGCCAGCTGGCGCTCGAGGTGCGTGTCGCGGCCGAGCGGGTGATGAATGTAGATCTCTACGATCCCGCGGCGGCGCGCTTCTTTCAGCAAGCGCGATATATTCGAGCGTGATATATCCAGCTGGTCGGCGATCTCTTGCTGGCTCTGGTCGAGCAAATAGTAACGCCTGGCAATATCGGCAAGCAATGCGTCGCGCTCATAATTCATGAGAGCCACCTCGCAATTGTTTAGCTCCTGCACAAGTGTGAAACATTATAGCGAAAGAAGGAGCTTTCTACAAGCTGCGAGTGCCTTATTGCAATGTCGGTTCCCTCGCCCGGGCACGCGTAGCGCCAGAGGCGCTACGCGTCGGGCAGCACGTAATCCTTGAAGCGCTCGCGCAGCACCTTCTTGTCGAACTTGCCGACGCTGGTTTTCGGCACCGCCTCGATGAAGATCACCTCGTCGGGCAGCTGCCACCTGGCCACGCGCGCGCTGAGGAATTCGAGGATCTCGCCGGGCGAGAGCGTGCCCTGGGCATCGGGCTTGGGCACCACGCAGGCCAGCGGGCGCTCCTGCCAGCGCGGGTGCGGCACGGCGATCACCGCGGCCTCGAGCACCTGCGGGTGCGCCATGATCGCGTTCTCGAGATCGACGGTCGAGATCCACTCGCCGCCGCTCTTCACCAGGTCCTTGGTGCGATCGACGATCTGAATGTAGCCCTCGGCGTCGATCGTCGCGACGTCGCCAGTGCGAAACCAGCCATCCTGAAACGAGTCGGCGCTGCGCTCGTCGTTGTAGTAGCTGCGGATCACCCACGGGCCGCGCACCTGCAGCTCGCCGAAGCTCTGGCCGTCCCACGGCAGCTCGCGGCCGTCGACATCGACCACGCGCGCTTCGACGCCGGGCACGGTGGTGCCCTGGCGGGCGCGCACGGCGAACTGCCGATCGAGCGGCCACTCGCGCATGTGCTGCTTGAGCTGCGAGACGCTGCCGATCGGCGAGAGCTCGGTCATGCCCCAGGCGTGCAGGATGGGTGCGCCAAACTGCTGGTGGTAGCGCTCGATCATGCTCTGCGGCGCGGCCGAGCCGCCCACGGGCATGCAGCGCAGGCTGGAAATATCGTAGGATTCCTTTTCGAGCACCTGCAGGAGGCCCATCCAGATCGTCGGCACGCCGGCGGCCACAGTCACGCGCTCGCCGGCGATCAGCTCGGCCAGGCTTTTGCCATCGAGAAACGGCCCGGGCATGACCTGCTTGGCGCCTACAAGCGTGGCGGCGTAGGGCATGCCCCAGGCGTTGGCGTGGAACATCGGCACCACCGGCAGCACCGTGTCGCGCTCCGAGATGGCTACGGTATCGGCCAGGCACGCCATCATCGAGTGCAGGAACATGCTGCGGTGGCTATACACCGCGCCCTTGGGGTTGCCGGTCGTGCCCGAGGTGTAGCACATCGCGCAGGCGCGATTCTCGTCGAGCGTGGGCCAGGCGTACTCGGGCGACTCGCGGGCCAGCAGCTCTTCGTAGTCGATCACATTCGGCAGGCTAGTGGCCGGCAGCGGGCCATCGGCCATCACCACATAGTGCTTCACCGTGCCGAACTGCGGCGCCAGCTTCTCGAGCGCCGGCAGCAGCGAGGCGTCGACAAACACCACCTGATCTTCGGCGTGGTTGGCGATATAGGCCACCTGCTCGGGGAACAGGCGAATGTTCAGCGTGTGCAGCACGCGGCCCGAGCACGGCGCGGCGAAATACAGCTCGAGGTGGCGCGCGGTGTTCCAGGCGAAGGTGGCCACCCGCCCGTCGCCGCCGATGCCCAGCCGCTCGAATGCGTTGGCGAGCCGCCCGACGCGCTCGTACAGCTGGGCGTAGCTCTGGCGGCGCAGGCCGCCCGCGGTTTTCGTGACGATCTGGTTGCCGGGGAACAGCCGCCGGCTCCGCTCGAGGATGTGCGTCAGCGTCAGCGGGTAGTCCATCATCAGGCCCTGCATGGTATCCTCCTCATTGATCGATACACGGGGCGTCTTTATCGCACCATCGTGCGCTATAACTATGGCTTTGGCATAGCTCAAACATACTCGGGCTTACGCAGCTGGCGTGCTCAGCCTTCGGCAGAAGTGTATGCGGAAAACCTCACGCAGACGAGTGAACCCTGCCTCACCCCGTACGAGGCGCGCCGCGCGCCGTCTGCTCGAGCAGCTTCACGCAGGCGTATAGCGCGTCGATGCGCGGCGTAGGCACTCCAACCAGCCGGCCCAGCTCGGCCACCGCGCCTAGCAGCGCATCGGCCTCGGTAGCGCGGCCAGCCTCAATATCCTGGAGCATCGAGGTTTTATGCGCGCCGACCTCGGCCGCGCCGGCGATGCGCTGCTCGATCGATACGCCAAACTCAACCCCGAGCTGCCCGGCCACCGCTTGGGCCTCGAGCATGGCATCGCGCGCCAGCGCGCGCGCCAGCGGATGCGCGCCGATCTCGGCCAGCGTTGCGCGCGCCAGCGCGCTGATCGGGTTGAACGCCAGGTTGCCCCATAGCTTCACCCAGATCTCCGAGCGGATGCGCGGGCGAATCGGCGCCTTCAGCCCCGCGCTGTTGAACAGCCGCGCCACCTGCTGGATGCGCTCGGTCTTCGCCCCGTCGGGCTCGCCCAGCGAGAAGCGGTTGCCCTCGATGTGGCGCACCACGCCCGGCGCGGCTAGCTCGGCAGCTGGGTACACCACGCAGCCGATCACCCGCTCGATCTCAATATGCGCGGCCAGCAGGCCATCAGGATCAACCGACTCGATCCGCCGGCCCTCGTGGGGGCCGCCGTGTTTGGAGAAATACCACCAGGGGATGCCATTCTGCATGGGCAGCACGGCCGTGTCGGCGTGAAAAAGCGCGCGCATAGCCGGGGCCAGCGCCGGCAAGCTCTGGGCCTTCACTGCGGCGATCACCAGGTCGTGCGCGCCAGCTGCGGCCATGTCGTCGGTGGCGAGCGCCGGGTGGGCCACCTCGCGCGCGCCCTCGGCCGACTCAAGCGCCAGGCCGCGCTCGCGGATCGCCTGGAGGTGCGCGCCGCGCGCGATCAGCGTCACCTCGGCGCCGGCAAGCGCCAGCCGCGCGCCGGCATAGCCGCCAATCGCACCCGCGCCGACGATACATATCCGCATGGGTTGCTCCAGCCGCACTTTACAATTCGCTCAGCCCCAGCTGCTTCGCCAGGTTGATCCGCTGCGGCTTGCCGGTCGCGCCGCGTGGGATCTCGTCGAGAATATGGAACTGGCGCGGCACCTTGAACTCAGCCAGGCGCGCGGCGCAGTGCTCGCGCAGCTCGGCCGGGCTGGCCGGGGCCTTCAGCACCACTGCGGCGTGCACCTCCTCGCCCAGCGTCGGGTGCGGCACCGCGAAGGCCAGCGCCTCGGCCACGGCCGGGTGGCGCAGCAGCACATCGTCGATCTCGAGCGGGGCAATCTTCTCGCCGCCGCGGTTGATCAGCTCCTTCAGCCGCCCGGTAATCGCCAGGTAGCCGTCGGCGTCGATCTCGCCCTGGTCGCCGGTGCGGAACCAGCCGCGCACGAACGCGCTGGCGTTGGCCTCGGGGTTGTTCTCGTAGCCGTCGATCACATTCGGGCCGCGGATCACCACCTCGCCGCGCTGCCCCGGCCCAAGCAGCTCGCCCGCGGCGTCCATGATCGCCAGATCGACGCCCACGCCGTAGCCGACGGTGCCGGGCTTGTGCGGGCGCGGCGGCAGCGGATTCGAGGCCATCTGGTGGGTTGCCTCGGTCATGCCGTATGCCTCGAGCACCGGCGCACCAAACGTGGCCTCGAGCCGCTCGAGCACCACGGGCGGCAGCGCGGCGCTGCTCGAGCGGATGAAGCGGAACGGGTGGGCGGCGATCAGCTCGCGGTTGCGGTCGGCGCGCGCCAGCAGCAGCTGGTGCATGGTCGGCACCGCCGAGTACCAGGTCGGGCGGAACTGCTCGACCCAGCGCCAGAACTCGAGCGCGCTGAAGCCTTCGGGGCACACCACCGTGCCGCCCGAGGCCAGCGTCGCCAGCATCGACGCGACAATGCCGTGGATGTGAAACAGCGGCATCACGCACAGCGCGGTGTCGGCCGGGCCAAGGCGGTAGGTAGCGATGATATTCGCGGCCGAGGCGGCCAGGTTGCGGTGGCGGATGGGCACGCGCTTGGGGCGGCTGGTGGTGCCGCTGGTATGTAGGATCATTGCCACGTCGTCGGGCTGCGCCAGCTCGGCCGGGCGCGCCGGGAGCGCGCCACGCTCGCAGGCAAACGCCAGCACGCCGTCGTCGCCCGGCACGGCCGCGATGATCGCCATATCGGTGGCGGCGGCGCGCGCCAGCGGCATGCTCTCGGGCAGCGTGATCAGCGCCCTGGCGTGAATATCGCCGTAGTAGAACGCGAACTCGTCCTGCTTGTACTTGGGGTTGAGCGGCGCGGCGGTGCCGCAGCTGGCGGCGGCCAGAAACGCCTGGATCAGCTCGGGGCCGTTGGGCATGGCGATGGCGATCCGGTCGCCGCGGCCAAGGCCTAGGCTGTTCAGCTGGGCGGCCAGGCCGGCCACGCCCGCGCGCAGCCGCCTGTACGTCAGCGTTGGGCGGCCGGGCGCCACCAGCGCCGGCTGATCGTCGGCGCCGGCCAGCAGGCCGAGCAGCGTTTTCTCCAGATGGTTGGGCATGTCCCGCCTCCAAGTAACACAGCAGGCTTTATCCTCAGATTTCACAGATTAACGATCGCCGAGCAGCATTCACAGGCAGTTTCTGTGAGGCCTGCATCATCTGTGGCTGCGAACTCCTATGCCGGGGCAATCGCCAGCACCCGCAGCGGGCTGCCGCTGCCGTCGACGATCTTGAGCGGCGCGGCGATCACGACCGCCCCGGTGGCTGGCAGCTGGTCGAGGTTGCACAGGCTCGCCAGCCCGAACTTGCCCGCGCCGTGCATGATCGTATGGTTCGGGAACGGCGGGTCGAACGTGCCGGCCTGCCCTGCGTCGGTGCCAACCGTCTCGACGCCGACGCCGAGGATGTCGCGCTCGGACGCCAGGAACTCCGAGGCCGCCTTGGCGAAGCCTGGGCTGTGCGGGCCATCGGCGCCGACATTCAGAAACGCGGCTGGGTCGGTGCGCTTGCTCCAGTCGGTGCGCAGCAGCACCCAGGCGCCGGTCGGGATGCGGCCGTGCTCGGCCTCCCACGCCAGAATGCGCTCGGGCGTCAGCAGAAAGTCGGCGTCGGCGGCCGCATCGGCGCTCACATCGATCACGCAGGCCGGCCCGACAAACCGCCGCGCCGGAATGGTGTCGCAGCGATTATCGGGCAGGTCTTTGCCGGTGACCCAGTGTACCGGAGCATCAAAATGCGTGCCAGTGTGCTCGCCCAGCTGCAGCGTGTTCCAGTACCAGCCCGGCCCCGGCGCGTCGTAGCGCGAGATCTGCTCGATCGTCACGCCCGGCGACGAGGCGAAGATCGGCGGCAGGCCGATCACCGGCGTGTTTGGCCCAAGCGGCTGCGTCAGGTCGACTACCTTGAGCGTGCCGGCCTGTAGCTCGGCGACAAGCTGGCTCAATAGCTGCGACATCCTTGTTCTCCTTGGCAATAACAGGGCTTACTCGGTCGCCTGCGATCTCGGCTTGCTCTGCCTGCGGCAGCAGGGTACTTCGCTTTCTTTTGTGCTGAGAAGTTGTTTGAAAAGGGTGGTTTGGAGGGACGAAGTCTCTCCAAGTATCCACTTGTTCTGGCGGGTGGCGGCCACATTCGTGGCCGCCAC
>CALLYN010000584.1 GCA_937858455.1 uncultured Kouleothrix sp. | reverse complement strand
CGCGGCGTCGCTCTGGATGGCCTCGCCACCGCCTGCCGCCCATGCTCCACCCGCGCACGCCCAGCCCGCGCCCAGCCCGCCGGCGCGCCGCTGATCGAAAAAGTCGGCGAAGGAGGGCGAGTTTGGCACCGGCTGCGGCGCGGTGCTGGGGCCAAGCACCAGCATACGCTCGCCAGCCCAGTCGAGCCGGTCGATCGCCAGCACGCGCGCGCTCAGGTCGCCCGACCAGCGATGGTAGACGCAGAACAGCTGCTGGTTGTCGGGGCCGCGCACCACCGAGTTGTGGCCCGGCCCGATCACCTGGCCCGGCAGCGTCCGCAGGATCGGCAGCACAGCCTCGCCGTCGGCGGCCTGGCGCCACTCGCCAGGCGCGTCGGCGCGGTCGGCCACGGCGTAGCTCACACCGTAGCTCGGGTTCTGCCAGTTGCCACCGCTGAACATCTGGTAGTAGCGCTGTTTGTGCTTCAGCACAAACGGCCCCTCGACGGTATGCCAGCGCACGCCGCCCTTCTCGGCGCGCTGCGGGTCGTACACGTGCCAATCGTAGCGCGGCAGCGTCACTGGCGCAGGCTGCCCGGCCAGCGTGAACGGGTCGATCAGCCGGTCGCGCACGGTGCCGGTGCCAATATGGCTGCGCTCGAGGAAGTCGGTGGCGTAGAACAGATACCACGCGCCGTCGTCGTCGATCAGCACGTGCCCGTCGATCGCGAACGGCTCGCGCGTAAGCCGCCGGCCGCTGTCGGCGAACGGCCCAGCCGGGTGCTCGGCCACGGCCACGCGCATCTGCATTGTCGCCTCGTCGCCAACGCTGTAGTACATGTAGAAGCGGCCATTCGCGTAGGTAACCTCGGGCGCCCAGTAGTGCGGGTGCGGCTCGGCCAGCGGCTCCATCGCGCCGCCCAACGGCTGCCAATGCACCAGGTCGCGCGAGCGCAGCACGCCGAAGCGCCGGCCGTCAGGCGTTTCGCCGGTGCAGTAGGCCCAATACTCGCCGCAATACTTCAGCACAAATGGGTCGGGGAAGCTGTGGGAATACACCGGGTTGAGGTAGGTTTGTTCCATAATCTGCGGCTTTATCCTGGCATGGCGCGGTAGATCACATAGCGCGGTCTATAATCATTGGTTGTGCGCCGTAGCGTGGCGTGCCCCTCAAGCCTGTTCGTGCGCCGCCCCGATCTGCTCGATCTCGCCGATCGCCGCCGCCGGGTCGGCCACATACTGGCGGAAGCGCTCGACCAGCGGGGTGGCGCGCCAGCGCGGCTCCTCGCCGAGCGTATACAGCCCCAGCTCCAGGCGGTACGCTTCGAGCGGGTCGCGTCCGAAGCGGTAGCGCCAGTCGATCATGGTGAACAGCGGGAACCAGGTGTAGCCCATCACCGGAACGCCCGCGCCGCGCAGGCGCTTGATCGCCGCCACCGAGGTTTCGAGCCATCGCGCGCGCACGCGCTCGTTGCCCTTGGCGCTGGTCTCGGTCACGATGATCGGCGCGTTGTAGCGGCGGTAGTAGTCTTCGATCAGCGCGGCGAAGCCGGCGCCGTCCTTCTCGGCGGCGCGGTACACCAGCCGCCCTTTCGCGTCGACGCTGATCTGCTGGGTCGACCACTGCGGGTAGAAGTTGAGGCCGACGACGTCGAGCGTGAGCGGCGAGCGCGCGAAGGCCGCGAGGTCGTTCGGGCTGGCGCCGTTGCGCAGCAGCCAGCCGAACAGCGGATGGCTAGCCGTGACGCGCCCGGTCAGCAGGTCGTAGCACAGAAAGCCGCGGCGCTGATCTTCGGCCGCCAGCACCTCCAGGTCTTCTCGCGCCGCGCGGCTCAGGCCGGTGGCCTCGACGTGCACAAAGCGCGCGTCGGGGTCGGCCTGCTGGATGGCCGCGACGGTGGCGCGGATGCCGCGCGCCAGCTGCATCATGATCGCGATGTAGCCGCTGTCGCCGCGCAGGTACGGCGGCCACAGGCCGCGCTTGCCGCACATCAGCGCGTTGACGATCGGCTCGTTCAGCGGGGTGTACCAGTGCGAAAGGTGCTTGTAGCGCTCGGCGAAGGCCCCGGCGTAGCGTGCTACCGCGCCTGGGTACTCGGCGCTGGCGAACTCGCGGCGCAGCCAGAACGGGCAGCCGTAGTGCATTAAGTCGACGATCGGCGTGATGCCAAGCTCTTCCACCAGGTACGGCAGCACCTCGTCGGTCCAGCGCCAGTCGAACTCGCCCGGCAGCGACTCAACGCGGTACCACGGCACACCCCAGCGAATCGCCTTGACGCCGATCGCCCGCGCCAGCGCCAGGTCTTCGCGCCAGTGCTGGTAGTGGCCCATCAGCTCGTACTCGTCGAGCGCGCGGTGGCCGTTGCGCGTCTGCGGCACAAATGTGTCTTCGATGCCGGTGGCCCAGATGAAATCTTCAGGGCGTGGCCCTAGTTGCATGTGTTGCATTGCTTTATGGTACTGGCTACTTTCTGTGCTGCGATTTTGGCGCTCCGCGCCAAAATCGCAGCACCATCAAGGAAAAGTACCGCTCTGCCGAAGGCAAAAACGCCGGCCGCGTAGGTCGTATCGTCTACAGCTGGCGCGGAGCGCCAGAATCGCAGCGCCGCCGATTATAAGCCATACACCCGCACGTAGTCGAAGTTGGCGGTGAAGCCCGAGCCGCCCATCGACACCAGCCCGATCTTGGCGTTCTTGCCAAGCTTGTGCGTCCAGACGCCGCCGCGCTCCCACAGCTGGCCGTCGCGGCTGGTGTAGGCGCGGTACTGCTCTGCGCCGGCGGCGGTGCGCTTCACGATCCGCAGGTAGGTCCATTCGCCGGGCGGGCCAACCACGGTGTTGCCGTAGCGCGGGTAGCCGGCCGGCACCGGCGCCAGCTCCTTGGCGAACTCGGTCTGGCGCGTGTTCCAGATCGATACGTGCGCCAGCTTGACGAAGTTGTCGTCGTCGCCGTAGATCACGAGCCCCGCCTGCACATAGTTGAAGCAGCAGCCCTCGGCCGGCACGTTGAGCTTCACCTTGGTTTCGACCATGTAGTTGCCGTTGGGCGTGTCTTCCAGCAGCACCGACGCGCTGTTGCTACTTTCGAACAGGTCGGCGTTTTGGGTATCGAAGCGGAAGGTGCCGGCATCGAGGCCGTACGTGCCGGCGGCCGGCTGGCGCACCCAGCTCCAGCGCGCGCCGAGCGTGCTGGCGTCGAACTCGTCGGAGAGCGCGGCCACCGTCCGGCCGGGCGTATCGGGCGTGGCAAAGCGCGGGCGGTAGTTTGTGCGCTCGCCGGGCTGCGCCGCCGGCGCCTGCTCGGGCTTATCCGAGGCCCAATCGCCGCCGCGCACCGTCGGCCAGCCATCCTGCCAGTCCACCGGGTCGAGCAGCGCCGGGCGCTTGGTGAAGCCGACCTGGCGGGCGAAGTACGGGTCGTTCACATCCACGGCGTGGTAGATCGTCCACCACTGGCCGTCGAAGTCCTCGAACACGGTGTTGTGGCCAGGGCCAACCCAGCGGTTGCCGTTCATGCTCAGCGCCACCGATCCGCCCACCCGCCCGTCGGTCGGGTCGGTTGGCGTCTCGTCGTCGTTCAGGTCGAGGCCGGAGCGGTCGACGAACGGCCCGGTCGGGCTGGCCGAGCGGCCGACAAACACACTGTAGCCGGTCAGCGGGCCGCGGCAGCAGTCGGTGGCCGACACAAACAGGTAGTAGAAGCCGCCGTGCGCCACGACATTCGCGCCCTCGTACTTGTTCGCCACCGCCACATTCTTCTGGCTGGCCTGGCTGGTGCTGAAGCCGTCTTCCGACAGCACGCGCACCGACACGCCGCCGAAGTAGCTGCCATAGTAGATGTAGTCGGGGCCGCTGGTGCGCAGCACCTCGGGGTCGAACACCCAGCGGCGCGAGCCGGGGCAGCAGTCGGCGGCGTGCGGCTCGATCACCGGCGTGTCGCGGTGCACCCAGGGGCCAAGCGGCGTCGCGGCGGTGGCCACGCCAATCGCGCTGCCGCCGCCCGGCAGGGTGGTGTCGGTGATCGTGTAGTACAGGTGGTACTCGCCGGTCTCGGGGTAGAACTGGATCTCGGGCGCCCACAGCCCGGCGTCGGCCGTGGCATAGCTGGGCCGGCTGGCAAACGCGTCGCCCATATACGTCCAGCGCACCAGGTCGGCCGAGCTGAACATCGGGATCAGGTGGAAGTTATAGCCGCCGCTGGGGTTTGTATCGGTGTCGTTCAGCGGGTCGGTGGTGCAGTACATAAACCAGCGTCGCTCGCCCTTCTGGCCGTAGATCGCCGTCGGGTCGGCGCAGCTCTCGGCCGTGCCGCCGCCGGGGATACGCAGATCGAGCGGGTTGCGGTAGGTGCCGGTTGCGGCCCGCGCCGGCTGCGCGAGGCTCGCCAGCAGCAGCGCCAGCAGAAGCGGCATCCAGCGCCGCGCATGACTTCGTTGCATGTGTTTCTCGCTTTGGTTGGGCCTACACGGCCGGCATCGTCGGCATGCTATAGGCTTGGCTGGAAATAAAAGGAGTTCGGAGGGGCAAGGCCCCCCGGCTGGCCTATTTCCGATAAAGCCTTATGGCTTCGGCATGGGCGCGCGGCTGGGCGGCTGCACCACCGGCGTGTCGCCCTGCCACGTCAGCCGCGCCAACGAAATGCGGCGGTAGGCCACAGTTGAATCCCACGAGTGGTACATCAGCCAGGTTTCGCCATGCTTGCCCACCACCACGTCCTGGCCGCCCGGCCCCAGCGCCACGCCGCTCTTGAAGTCGGTGGCCAGCAGCGGCCCGTTGCCGGGTTTGCTGAACGGCCCGGTCGGCGCGTCGGCCACCGCGTAGCCGATTGCGTAGTCGGCGCCGGCGTAGCTATTGGCCGAGTAGAACAGGTAGTACTTGCCGCCGTGCTTCCACAGCGTCGGCGCCTCGACGAGCTGGCCCTCCCAGCTCTGGTCTTCTTTGATCAGCTTGGTCGGCTGGCCGCTGAGCGTCAGGCCATCGGCGGCTACCGGCTGGATGTACAGCCAGGTGTCGAGGCCACAGCAGTTGCCGTCGTTCTTCCACAGCAGGTAGCGCTGGCCGTCGTCGTCGGCGAACGCGCTGGCGTCGATCGAGCCGCCCAGGTCGGATTGGCAGATCAGCGGCTTCGCGCCCGCGCCCTTGAACGGCCCGGCCGGCTGCGCGCTGGTGGCCACGCCAATGCACTGCTTGTCGCTGGCGGTGTCGCGCGCCACGAAGTACATTGTGAAGGTCTTGCCGCCGTCCCAGCTGGTCACCTCGGGCGCCCAGATCAGCCCGAAGTTCAGCGCGGCCCAGTCCGGCTGGATCGGCAGCGCGTCGTCGAGCATCTGCCAGGCCACCAGATCGGCCGAGCGCGCCACCTGGATGTTCTTGCCGGCGCTGTTGGTTGCGTAGGCGTAGTACTCGCCGCCAACCTGCAGCACGTCGGGGTCGGGGAAATCCTGGTCGATCACCGGGTTGGCGAACTGATCCGGCCCCGGCGTGGGCAGCGCGGTTGGCGCGGCGCTCGGCTGTGGCGTCGGCTGCGCTGCTGTTGGCGCGGCGCTCGGCAGCGCGTGACGCCAGCGCGGCCTGCCGCGCTACCGCAGCGGCTCGAGCACGAAGATCGGAATGCGCCGCGCCGTTCGCTGCTCGTAGAGCGCGAAGCCTTCGTAGTACTCGAGCGCCATGCGCCACAGGGCCGCGCGCTCGTCGCCTTCGACGAGGCGCGCCTGGTAGCGGCCGGCCCTGCCGGCCACAAACGCGGTGACCAGCGGGTGGGCGCGCAGGTTGTAGTACCAGCCGGGGTGGCGGTCGCGCCCGCCGTTCGAGGCGATCACAATCAGCCGGTCGCCGTCGGCCAGGTACACCATTGGCGTTGCGCGCCGCCTGCCGCTGCGCGCGCCGGTGGTGAACAGCAGCAGAATCGGCTGCCCCGGCGACATGCTATACCGCCCGCGCGATAGGTACAGCAGCGGCAGATCGAGGTACGGCAAGATGTAGCGGCCATACCAGATGCCGGGCCGCGACATCAGAAATTTCCGGATCAGCCGCTCGGGCCATGGCATTGTCTCGGGTGGCGCGGGCATTGGTACACTCCGTGTTTCCGGCGCGAGTTTGCCTGGCGGCAGCTTACGCTACACCGGCGCGTTTCGTCAAATTACAGGAAGGACGCGGTCGCCTGCGATATCGGCTCCTTCTGCCTGCGGCAGCATGGTACTTCGCTTTCTTTTGTGCTGAGAAGGTGGCGCAAAGCGCCACCTTCTCAGCACCATCCATGAAAAAGTACCGCTCTGCCGAAGGCAAAACGCGCACCGCGTAAGACCTGTCAAATGACACGAGCTACGTGGTCGGGGTTCGGGGTGGCTCTGCTGCCCCCGAAAACTTCCTTTTTGGCTGGTCGCGACCAGCCAAAAGAGATGATTTTGGAGGGCTTGCGCCCTCCAAACCTCCCACGCGGCAGGACACCGCGTAACTCGTGTCAGGTTACGAGAGTGCGTATGGCAGAAAGAACGCTCCGCATTGCGACGCTCGGCGCGGCGCCGATCGCAGTGAACGCGCTGGTGCAGCCCTGCCGCCAGCTGCCCGAGGTTGCGCTCGTCGCCGTGGCGGCGCGCGACCCCGC
>CALLYN010000583.1 GCA_937858455.1 uncultured Kouleothrix sp. | reverse complement strand
ACATGGCCCAGAGCACCAACGACACCATCCCCACCGCCATCCGCCTGGGCTGCCTCTGGCGCATCGACGCGCTGCTGGCCGCGATCGACGGCCTGGCCGCTGCGCTCGACGCCAAGGCCGCCGAGTTCGACGATATCGTCAAGTCGGGCCGCACCCACCTGCAAGACGCGGTGCCGGTGCGGCTGGGCCAGGAGTTCGGCGCCTACGCCCAGGCGGTGCGCAACGACCGCGAGCGCGTGGCCGTTGCGGCCGACCGGCTGCGGCGGCTGGGGATCGGCGGCACCGCCACTGGCACTGGCCTGAACGCACACCCCGAGTACCACGCGCGCATGGTCGCGCGGCTCTCGGAGCTGCTTGGCCAGCCGCTGCGCCCCTCGGGCAACCTGTTCGAGGCGATGCAGAGCCAGGCCGACGCGGCCGATTTCTCGGGCAGCATGCGCACGCTGTGCGTCACGCTCACGCGCGTCGCCAACGACTTCCGGCTGCTGTCGTCGGGCCCCTCCACCGGCCTCGACGAGATCCGACTGCCGGCGGTGCAGCCCGGCTCGAGCATCATGCCCGGCAAGGTCAACCCGGTGCTGGCCGAGATGCTGAACATGGCCTCGTTCCACGTGCAGGGCTGCGACTACACCGTGGCGCTGGCGGCGCAGGCCGGCCAGCTCGAGCTGAACGTGATGATGCCGATCATCGCGCACAACCTGTTCGAGATGATGCACGTGCTGATCGGCGCGATCAACGCGTTTACCGAGAAGTGCGTGGCCGGGCTCACCGCCAACCGCGAGAAGGCCACCGGCTGGCTGGCGCGCAACGCAATCATCGCCACTGCGCTGAACCCGCTGATCGGCTACATGCCGGCCGCCGCGCTGGTGAAAGAGGCCATGAAGCGCAACGCGACCATCCGCGAAGTTGCCGCAGAGCAGATCGCGCGCGGCGAGCTGAAGCACAAAGACACCGGCGCCACCGTCACGCTCGATGAGATCGACGCGCTGCTGGGCGATGTGCATAAGCTGACCGAGGGCGGCCTCGGCGGGCCGGCCGGCGGCGGCTAGGCGTTTCGGGGCGCGCCCTTGCATCCCCGCGTATCGGCGCGCCCCCACCCACCTTCCCCACGGCAACGTGCCCCCAACATCTTCAAGCTGCCCCAACCGCCCCGCGCAGCGGCGCGCTTTCATGGTGCCCTCGCCATCGCGCACCCCGACCACCGCCCCCAATGTGGTACAATACGCCGGGTTTGTTCCGCAGAAGAAAGGCAACATCCGTGAGCGACACGCAGTATGATGTTGTGGTGATCGGCGCCGGGCCGGGCGGCTATGTCGCCGCGATTCGCAGCGCCCAGCTGGGGCTTAAAACCGCAGTGGTCGAGCGCGAGTACTGGGGCGGCGTGTGCTTGAATATTGGCTGCATCCCCACCAAGGCGATACTCCACAGCGCCGATTTGCTCGAAGAGGCGCGCGACAGCAAGCAGTTCGGCATTATCATCCCGCAGGCCGAGGTCGATTGGGCCGGGGTGATCAAATATAAAGAAAAGGTCGTCAAGCAGATGACCGGCGGCGTCGGCTTTCTGATGAAAAAGAACAAGATCGACCAGATCAACGGCACCGCGCGCTTGGCCGACCGCAATACGGTCGTCGTCGCCGGCGCCGATGGCAAAGAAACCCGCGTCAGCGCGAAGAATATCATCATCGCCACCGGCTCGCAGCCGCGCGCGCTGCCGCCGGTCGGCGGCGTGTTCGACGAAGACTTGATCATCTCCTCGACCGGCGCGCTGGCCCTGCCGGCCGTGCCCAAGTCGATCATCATCGTCGGCGCCGGCGCGATCGGCGTCGAGTTCGCGTCGGCCTTCCGCGCCTTCGGCGCGCAGGTAACGATCATCGAGGCGCTGCCGCGGCTCGTGCCCGTCGAGGACGAGGAGATCAGCGCCGAGCTGGCGCGTGCCTTCAATAAGCGCGGCATCAAGGCGTTCACCGGCGCCAAGCTGACCAAGATCGACAAAGGCGAGGGCCAGGTGACGGCCACGTTCACCGACGCCGACGGCAAAGAGCAGAGCCTCACCGCCGAGCGCCTGCTGCTGGGCATCGGCCGCGCGCCAAACACCAAGGGCCTGGGCCTTGAAGAGCTGGGCGTCGAGCTCGACCCGCGCGGCTTCGTCAAGGTCGACGCCAGCATGAAGACCAATGTGCCCGGCATCTACGCGATCGGCGACGTGGCGGTGACGACGCCCTGGCTGGCCCACAAGGCCTCGGCCGAGGGCATCCTGGCGGCCGAGCTGATCGCTGGGCACCACGCGCCGCCGATCGACTACCGCAAGGTGCCGGGCTGCACCTACAGCAACCCCGAGATCGCCAGCGTCGGCCTGACCGAGGCGCAGGCGCGCGAGCAGGGCTACGACGTGAAGATCGGCAAGTTCCCGTTCTCGGCCAACGGCAAGGCCACGATCCTCGGCCAGCGCAACGGCTTCATCAAGGTAGTATCCGAGGCGAAGTACGACGAGGTGCTGGGCATCCATATCATCGGCCCGCACGCCACCGAGCTGATCGCCGAGGGCGGCGTGGCGCTCTCGCACGAGGCTACCGCCGAGTCGCTCATGCGCACCATCCACGCCCACCCGACGCTGTACGAGGCGCTGGGCGAGGCCGAGCACGCCGCCGCCGAGGGCGCCGCGATCCATATCTAATACGCTGTTCGCTTGATCACGTAGAGATTGTGTGGCACTCCGTGGCGAAGCCACGGAGTGCCACACAATAAGAAATTTGGGGGCGGCGAAGCCACCCCCAAACCCCACCAAAACGTCAGTAATCAAGCGAATTGGTACAATAGGACAAACACAGCAGGAATCCTATGCCAGTCATGATCAACCTGACCACTGCCGAGCACGGCGGCACGAGCATGCAGTGCGGCACCCACGAGGGCTGCGGCGTAAACTGCACCTGCGGCTGCCCGTACACCGGCATGGTCGAGAAGGGCCGCGTCGAGCCGATCGCCGCAGTCGAGGCGCGCTACCCCGGCGAGTGGCTGGGCTTCGTCATTCCCCCCGGCGAAGATGAGTTCGCGCCCGAGCAGGGTATGCTGGTGGTGCACAGCACCGACGACGCCGAGGTGTGGGACGCGCTCAGCCGCGTGACGCACAACCAGGTGGTGCACGTCTACTTCAACGGCTCGCTCGAAAGCTACATGGCCTGGGCCGACCAAGAGGCCTGATCCCATCGCCTGCTTGTGCTTGCTGCGCGGCGTCCGGCAATGCCGGACGCCGCGCGCGTCTTCGGC
>CALLYN010000582.1 GCA_937858455.1 uncultured Kouleothrix sp. | reverse complement strand
GAGCGCGCGGCCGACGGCGCCGCGCTGGGGATGTGCGGCCTGATCAAGCGCGATACGCTGCCCGCGCCGGATATCGGCTATGCGTTTCTGCCGCGCTACTGGGGCCAGGGCTACGCGCGCGAGGCCGCCGCCGCAGTGCTCGATTACGGCCACCGCGCGCTGGGCCTGCCGCGCATCCTCGCAATCACCGCGCCCGACAACACTAGCTCGATCCGGCTGCTCGAAGAGCTGGGCATGCGCTTCGTGGAGATCATCCCGTATGAGCGCGGCGAGGTGTCGCGCCTGTTCGAACATACCCATCGCGCGACAACCAATTATAGTGTATAGTAGAGACGCGCCCGGCGGGTAACTTTGCCCTCTCTGCTCTGCCACATCGGCGCTGCCGATGCTGCTCGTGCTCCCGGCGTATCGTGCTCAGAAGCCGTTTGAAAAGGCTGGTTTGGAGCGAATCCGTCCTTCCAAACGCGGTGTTTCCGGCGGGTCGCGAGGGGCATAGGCCCTAGAGCTTCCCTTTTCAGACGGGCTCAGATGCGAGGCGAAGCCATGAACGCATCGTTGATGATACGGCGCTGCCTGCTGCTGGCCGCTGCGCTCGCCGGCCTGGCTGCCGCGTCGCCTGCGCTTGGCCGCCCCCACTCGCACGCCGCCGGCGCCGAGCCGAGCGTGGCCCAGCCGCCCACCGCCACCTACCTGTTCGTCGAGCTGTGGGTCGAGGTTCACGGCAGCGGCACGCTGCCGGGCTACGTGGCCGGCTCGCCGGGCTACCAGTTCAACCCGCCGGCCGGCACACTGCGGCCATCGGCCGGGTCGATCCCGCCACTGTACCCCAGCGACTGGGGCTTCGCAGGCGCAGGCACCAGCCGCAGCGGCGCGGCCGGCTCGGGCGCCGACAGCGCGCTGCTGGTGATCCCAACCATCCCGTACAGCACCACCCTGCCGATCGGCACTGGCGCGGCCGGCCCTAAGTACGAGCACACCCGCGACGGGCTGGTCGAGCTGCGCGGCGTCTCGAAGGACGGCACGCTCGACGCGGTGATCGACGGCCAGCACGTGTCGCTGGTGCCGGGCGCGATCTGGCAGAAGACGGTTGGCGCCGACCTCAAGGCCGGCGGCTACAACGGGCACTACGACGTCACCTCGTCGGTGACGAACTACGGCTGGCAGGTGCGCTCGCTGGTGTCCGGCCCGACCGAGTTCGTGTGGCTGCCGACGGCGGCGCGCTAGGCCAACCCAAGCGCGCTGGCCAGCGCCGCGATCGCCTGGGCCGGCCGCAGCTCGCGCATGCACGGGTGGCCCTCCACCAGGCAGGCGTCGTTCTTGAAGCGCTGCTCGACGCACACCCGGCACTTGGCCGGCGTGCGCAGCACGGCAGCGTTCGGCGCGCGCGGCGCCCACAGATTGATCGGGCTGGCGCCGTCGCCGTCGGCGTCGTTGCCGAACAGGCACACCGTCGGGCAGCCCACCGCCGCCGCAATGTGCATCGGCCCGGCGTCCACCACCACCGCCGCGCGGGCCTGGCGAAACGCCCCGGCGAGCTGCGGCAGCGCCGTCTCGCCGCGCAGGTCGATCAGCGGCGTCTCGCGCAGCAGATCCTCTTCCCAGCCGCCCGCGTGGTAGCGCTCGCGCTCGATCTGCGGCTTGCCGCCGAGCATGCCCACGCTCAGGCCGCGCGCCGCGCACCAGCCGATCAGCTCGCGCCAGTACTCAGGCAGCCACTGCTTGGCGCTGCGGGTGGTGGTCATGTGCAGCAGCACGTCGGGCACGGCGAACGGCGGCGGCGCGCTGGCCACCTCGGTCTGGAAGTAGTCGGTCTCCACATAGGCGATCGTGCAGAAGATCTCGGCCAGGTAGTTGCTGCCGATCACCGCGCCGTAGCGCGCGAGAAAATCCGGGCTGTTCCAGTCGTGGTCGCGCAGCATGCGGTCGCGGATGTCGTCGCCGGGCGGCAGCTTGCGCCGGAAGTCGGGCGCGAGCGAGGCGCCTACCAGGTAGCGCGGCGCGACGGCGGCCACCACCACCAGGTTCAGCTCGCTGAACTCGTCGCAGTTGATCGCCAGGTCGTAGTCGCCGGCGGCGGCGCGGCGCGCGGCCACAAACGCGTTGAGGTCGGCCAGGTAGTCGGGGCGCGCGCCATAGAGCGAGAAGCGCGCGTCGACGTACGGGCAGCCCTGCTCCAGGTCGCGCGTGGTCTCGCCGCCGAAGAAATCGAGCGTGGCGCCGGGGTACTTGCGCTTGAGGCCGCGCAGCAGCGGCGTGGTGAGCACAAAGTTGCCGACTTTATCGGAGCCAAATACCGCCAGGTGCGGGCG
>CALLYN010000581.1 GCA_937858455.1 uncultured Kouleothrix sp. | reverse complement strand
GCGATCAGGTCTTCGACGGCGGCATATACCGCGTTGTAGTGCTTGTTCTGCCAGCGATCCTCGGACGTCACCTGCCAAGCGGTCAGCGGGTCGGCCGCGAGCTTGCGGAAGCGCCGCGCCTGCTCTTTTCGATCGATATGCAGCCAGAACTTCAAAATAATCGTGCCATCGTCGGCGAGCTGGCGCTCGAACGACACGATATCTTCGCAGCGGCTGCGCCACTCGGCGGTGGCGGTCTTTTCGGTGGTGCGCTCGGCCAGCACCTGGCGGTACCACGAGCGGTCGAACAGCGCCAGCTGGCCGTAGCTGGGGGTTTTGAGCCAGAAGCGATACAGCCAGGGGTACATCGTCTCGTAGGTGCGCGGCGGCGTGACGGAGTGCACGCGCAGGCCGCGCGGGTCGAGCCGGCGGGTCAGCAGGCCGATCGTGCCGACTTTCGAGGTGCCGGCCCAGCCCTCGAACACAATCATCGCCGGGCGGCGGGCCTCGAATAATGCCTGCTGCAGATCGTACAGGCGCAGCTGAAGCTCGCCCAGGTGGCGCTTGTAGTCGTGCTTGTCGAGCGTGCGGTCGAGGTCGAGCTGGTCGAGCATGGCGTTCCTCTCGCTTCGCTGCAATGCCGTGCGCGCATTATAGCATGCTCCGCGCGAGCCCTGAAAGCTGCGAGCCGCCGCTAGACAAACCAGCGCCGGCGGACTATAATCGAACATCCGAGCTACAAGCGACACATGTGAAGGAGAGCAGTATGATCACTCCGCAGGATCTAGTAGGCGCATTTGCGCGCAATGTCATGCTCGTGCGCTCGCAGGCCGAGGGTCTTTCGCACGAAGAGAGCATGCTGCAGCTGCCATTTCGCGGCAACTGCCTCAACTGGGTGATCGGCCATATCACCATCAGCCGCGACGACGTGCTCGAGCTGCTGGGCCAGCCGCCGCTCGCCGAGCCGGCGATGCTCGAACGCTACCGCCGTGGCTCCGAGCCAATCGACGGTGAGGGCGCGCCCGGCGCGCTGCCGCTTGCCGAGCTGCTCGCAAAGCTCGACCAGACGCAGGAGCATCTGGCTGCCGCGCTCGCGCCGCTCGGCGACGCCGACATGCAGCGGCCGGTCACGATCGGCGAGCGCACGTCCACGCTCGGCCAGCGCGTGTTCTTCCTGTACTTCCACGAAAGCTACCATGTCGGCCAGACCGAGCTGCTGCGCCAGCTGGCCGGCAAGAACGACAAGGTGATCTAGGCATCATACTTTTATATAGCCACAAAGACACGAAGACGCAAAGAACGAACGGCAGGAAAGGTGCCTTCGTGTCTTTGCGTCTTTGTGGCAAATGGCCTGCATTACGCCGCCACGCGCGCGGCCACCGCGCTGCCAACCTCGCTGGTGGTATAGGTGCGCTCGCCGGGCGTCGCGATGTCGCTGGTAATATAGCCGGCGTCGACGGCGGCGTAGGCCGCGCGCTCGACCGCCTGGGCCTCGGCCTCGAGCCCGAACGAGTAGCGCAGCATCAGCGCAACGCTCAGGATCGTCGCCAGCGGGTTGGCGATACCCTTGCCGGCGATGTCGGGCGCCGAGCCGTGGATCGGCTCGTACAGGCCCATGCGCGTGCCCTTCGCGCTCGACGCGGCGCCAAGCGAGGCCGACGGCAGCATGCCCATCGAGCCGGCCAGCATCGAAGCCTCGTCGGTCAGGATGTCACCGAACATATTCTCGGTCACGATCACGTCGAAGCTGGCAGGGCGGCTGATCAGGTACATCGCGCAGGCGTCCACTAGGATGTGCTCAAGCTGCACATCGGGGAACTCCTCGCGCATCACGCGCGTGGTGACGCTGCGCCACAGCCGCGAGGTTTCGATCACATTCGCCTTATCCACCGAAGTCAGCTTGCCGCGGCGGGCGCGCGCCATGGCTGCGGCGGTGCGCACCACGCGCTCAATCTCGCCGGTGGTGTAGGTGCAGGCGTCGAGCGCCCACTCCTCGCCATTCTCCTGGCGCTCGCGGCGCTTCTCGCCAAAGTAGATCCCGCCGGTCAGCTCGCGCACCACCAGCAGGTCGACGCCGGCGAGCCGCTCGGGGCGCAGCGGCGACGAGGCCACCAGGCGCGGGTGCAGCGTCACCGGCCGCAGGTTTGCGAACAGCCCGAGCGCCTTGCGGATGCCCAGCAGCCCCTGCTCGGGGCGCACCTTGGCCTCGGGGTTATCCCACTTCGGCCCGCCCACCGCGCCGAGCAGCACCGCGTCGGCGGCGTGCGCCAGCCGCAGGGTTTCTTCCGGCAGGGCGGTGCCGGCGGCGTCGATCGCGCAGCCGCCCAGCAGCGCCTCGTGCAGCTCGAAGCTGTGGCCGAAACGCTCGCCTACGGCCGCCAGCACCTTCACACCCTCGGCTACCACGTCCGGCCCAATGCCATCGCCGGGCAGGGTGGTGATCACAGCATCCATGTATTCGACCTCATTGATCTTTCAATGCGTTGTTCTTCTTGGCCTTTTTCTGGCTGGCGAAGTAGGTGAGCGCGGCGATCACCAGCGCCGTCGCCGCGCCAAAGCCCAGCAGGTCGCGCTGGCCGTCCCAGCCGATCA
>CALLYN010000580.1 GCA_937858455.1 uncultured Kouleothrix sp. | reverse complement strand
GGTGGTGTAGGCATCGCGATACTGCGCGGGCACGGCGACGCGGCGGGTAACCTGGTCGGCATCGCTATCCGAGCTGTCGTCGCCGCCACGATTTTGCGGGGCGATCACCAGGTTGAATAATTGCCCGCCGGCAGCGAAGTTGCTGGCTGCGACTTCCACGCTGTAAGTGCGGCCTGGTGTGATCGCGAAAAGATAGCTGCCGGCAGCATCGGTTGTGGCCTGCGCTACCGGCGTGCCGGCGCTGTCGAGCAAGCGCAGCAGCACTCCGCCAATGCCGGCTTCGCCGGCCTCCTGAATGCCATTGCCATTGGCATCATTCCACACTCGATCGCCGATATAGGCCACGGTACACAGGTTCTCCAGGTCGCCCAGCGTCGCGGATTTCCACAGATCGCCCCCAGGGAAGATTTCGACTGCTGCCTGCCGATCGTAGGCGTCGGGGCGCAGGTTGTACCAGTTGGCGCCAGCAGTGCCTCCTTGGAGTGGCGTGATCGCGGTGCCAATCACTTGCTCGGCTGCCGCCGCGCCACTGCCCGTAAGCGTGAGCGCCAGCGCGCCCATGAAGTTTTCGACATGCGCGGTCGACGACGATACGCCGACATAGTTATCGCGAAAAAAGTCCGATGCCGTCGCAGCTCCGGCGCGCGTCTGCAAAGCCCACGTCCCGCCCACGTTGCGATACGCCAGTACGTCGCCTTGCTCTTGCACACGCCACCACTGGTCGCCAAGATCTGCCTGGTATACGTCGCCATTCCGATCGCGCAGCCCAAGCAGCATCAGCGAGCCATCGCGCGACCACTGGATGTCTGAGACGATCGGCATGGGCCATAGCGCATTTTTGCCGGTTGGTGTCCAGGCGTGCCAGGCTGCCTGCCCCGCATTCACGCCATCGTTGAAGCGCGATACGATCGCCGTGGCGTTGAGTGGCTGCGCCAGCACAGTGATCTGATCGCCTGTGAGCGGATTGATCGCGACGATGTAGGCGGTGGGGTATACGTTGTTGGGCGAGCGCTCGCCGCTGTCGACTATGCCGACATAGACGTATGGCGGTTGCACGCTGCTTGTGGCTGGCTGAAATTCGAGGGCGAATGGCCGGAGATCTGTTTGCACGGCCGGGTCGCTGCTGATTGCGGCCATGCTGATCGACAGCGGGCTGAGGCGCGCGCCAGTGCGCAAGTCAAAGCGCTCGATCTGGCGGGTGTCGAGGTTCATCGCATACAGCGTCGTGCCGCTTGGCCCAATCTCCAGGTCGCCCAGGCTGCTCTTTCCAACCCAAGGCGCAATCTGGTCGTCGTTGGTGTCATTCAACACATGGCGGTTGGTCGTACCGGGAACAGCCGCAAACAGACTCACAGAGCCGGTTGCGAGGTTGTACTGGTAGATTGCGCCTGCGCCGCCGGGGCCATAGCCAGTCATTCGGTGCGCGAATGCGCCGATCAGAACGCGCCGTATGCCGCTGGCGCTGCCGTCGTCGTAGGCCATGCCATAGACCGAGCCGATCTGGCCGAAATTCGCCAGTGGTGTTTTTCCGCTGCTGTTGAAGCGCACCAGCGCGGTATCGCTGACGACAACCGGCGATGTGCTGTGGCCGCTTGAGTCCGCATCGCTGACGAGCGTATTCGCAAAGCAGGCGGTCACGAACTGATCAGGCGCCTCAAGGCAGGGCACTGCGCTGCCAAAATTGCCGCCATCGATTATCTGAGCCGAAGCAACCCCGGTCTCGAGCGACGCGGGCAAGAATTGTGGCCGTGCACCGGGGATACTACTGGCGCATAGAACGACTGCGGACAGCACAAGCACAACCCAGCGGGGGCGAACAGAAGACATGCGCTCCTCCAATGCGGGTAAGAATGTAGCTACGATGGCACAGGAGATACAGGCTGAAGTTTATTCGTTAGGCAAGCCGGGGTGATGCGTCAAAATCCAATTGCCGATGGCCCGGCCCTGCTCAAGGCCGTTGCGGCCGTCGATCGGCCAGTGAATGCCGCCCACAACGCGCGAGCGTGCGGCGTCTTCGGCCATCTGCCGTAGTGCGGTGGCATAGCTGGGAAAGTAAGCCGCAAGCACGGCGCTGGCAGCGCCACTGACAGTGGCATGGCCCGAGGGGTACGAGGGAAAGGGTGGTGTTTCGAGCATCGAAAGCCAGGCCGGGTTGGCCTCGCGCATCCAGCTGATCGGGCGAGCGACGAGGTATGAGTATTTGCTCTGCCAGCAGGCGATAAAGCTATCGTGCATAGCCACGGCCAGGGTCGCGTAGATACTCACGGCCTGCCGCTCATCGAGCTGATCGCGCTCAATCTTGGCGCGCGCAATCTGAAGCCATAGCCCAGCCGGCGTGACGCTGCCCATCGAGCCGGCCCAACGCCGAGCCAGCGCGCGATCGGCATCGTTAAGCGATTGCTGTATAGCGGCAAACGCCGCACGATCGGCACGAAACTCCGCGCTGCCCCAGCTCGGCGGCGCTTTCGCGCTCATCTGCGTGGCCGAAGGAATGGCGATCGGCCGAACATTGCCCCACCCCGGATCAAGCGCCGACCATAAGCGCGGCGGGGTACGCTGCCATACACCTGGCGCTGGGGCCGGATCGGCGAATGGAGTGAAGTCTTCGGCGTGATCGTGCTGGGCCCAATCGATCACCTTTTCGGCCACCGCCTGGCCGATGCGCTCACCCGCACTCACAGCGGCAATAGTTGCACTGCCGCGCCATACGCCGGCCCAGCGGGCTTGGGCGGCGCGCTGCTGCAGCATTTCGGCCTGTAGCGGGTGGCTATAGCTCATGATTCGCTTGGCTACACCAGCGATCACCGCGTCGTCGGATATGGGCGTGCCTTTTGCGCTTGCGGCATCGGCTACCAGCAGCGCGTCGTTGATACCGGCTGCCAGGAGAGCATAGCAGCGCGCAGCACGGGGCGGCGAAGTATACTCGCGCGCGACCAGGCCCATCTCAATGCTAATCCAGGTAGTCGCAGGAGTGCGCCAGAACGCCAGCGCTTCCGCGTCAGGCGCCGGTGGGTTGGGGCTCGCTACCGGCGAGAACGCGCCTAGCATGGCTGCTGGATCTGTCACAATCCATCCTGCACTGCTACTGGGATATTGCGCAGAGCGCGTATTTACGCAGCCAGCGAGCGAACAAGCCAGAACAAGGCTCAAGATGATGCTGGAACAAATTCGCACGAGAGAACTCCTCTTTTGATCCTGGCGATAGGTGTGCTATCGGGTAGACATGAACGTAGTTTTTTTTGACGAGACCGCTTACCAAGCTCAAGTACTATTTTCCTATAGATTCGTATGCTGTAGACGGTTATGCAGTATCACGTTTGGTTGGTGGTACCTATTCCGAAGGGTACAAAAGGACTAGTGTTTTACTCTTGAAAAATAGTGGTAACTGCACGAATATATATGGACGTTTATTATTACGACCTAGTACCCCGTTCAGATAACTATGGAGAAAGCTTCCTGTTATCAGGATGTATCAAGCGGCGAACTACGTTCTTCGTGAGTATCAGCATAGGTTGACGGCGTACTGGCTACAGGAGTTGCCCAATGAAACCCATCCCGGCCGCGCTGTTGATCAGCTGGATTGTGTTGTTATCTGCTCTTGGCGCACACGCTCAGGGCATACGGGCTGCAACCAGAGTATTTCTGCCGATTGCTAACAATAGCAATACCCACTCTGCTCCTCCAACCGCTACTCCAACAGTTAGCCCGCTCGCCAAGCGCCTCCAAGTTATTCAGCTGGTGAATGAGTATCGCGCCGCGAATGGCTGCCCCACCGCGAGCGAAAATCCGATCTTGATGGACGCGGCGCAGGAGTGGAGCGACTATATGCAAGAACATCGTGTGTTCGAGCACAGCGCCGTAGAAGATCCTCAGTGGTATAAACACCGCGGATATATACCCGGAGCCAGTGAAAATATTGCTACCGGTCAGGACACCGCGCAGCAGGTTGTTCACGACTGGCAAGTATCGCCAAATCACAATCGAACATTGCTTTCGTGCTACTATGCCAGCCAAGGCTATGTCTACGATATCGGTATTGGCCTGAACGGGCGGCTGTGGACGCTGGCGCTCGGCGAGCGGCTACCTTAATACTCAACTGTTGCGACGCGGCGCGCCCTT
>CALLYN010000579.1 GCA_937858455.1 uncultured Kouleothrix sp. | reverse complement strand
GCCCCGCCGCAGCGCCGCCGCCCGGCCCGTTCACGCTCTCGGAGTGGCGGCCCGACACCAGCCGCGCCAGCTATGCCGCCGCGATCGACCGCATCCGCGCGGCGATTGGCCGCGGCGACACCTACCAGGCCAACTATACAATGCGGCTGCGCGCCAGCTTCAGCGGCGACGACCGGGCATTCTACGAGCAGCTGCGCGCCGCCCAGGCCGCGCGCTATTGCGCTTACCTGAACATTGGCCGCTACCGTATTCTATCGGCCTCGCCCGAGCTGTTTTTCACGTGGGATGGCGCACGGATCGTGGCGCGCCCGATGAAGGGCACGGCGCCGCGCGGGCGCTGGTTGGCCGAAGATGCGCAGCTTGCTGCCCAGCTTGCCGCCTCGGAGAAGAATCGCGCCGAAAACCTGATGATCGTCGATCTGCTGCGCAACGATATCGGGCGCGTCGCACAGGTTGGCTCGGTGGCGGCGCCGCGCCTGTTCGAGATCGAACGCTACCCGACGGTGCACCAGCTCACTTCTACCGTCACCGCCGCGACGCGCCCCGGCACCGAGCTGGACGATATTTTCGCCGCGCTGTTCCCCTGCGGCTCGATCACCGGGGCGCCCAAGATCGCCACCATGAAGCTGCTGGCCGAGCTGGAAGCTACCGCGCGCGGGGTGTACTGCGGCGCGATCGGGCTGGTGGCGCCGGGCGGTGCGGCCACGTTCAACGTTGCCATCCGTACTGTCACGCTCGATACACGCGCCGGTGCCGCCGAGTATGGTATTGGCGGCGGGATCACCTGGGACTCGACCGCCGCCGACGAGCATGCCGAGGCGCTGCTCAAGGCCGCGCTGCTGGCCGAGCGCCTGGCCGCATTCGCGCTCTTCGAGACGCTGCGGCTTGAGGAGGGTGAGTTCGCGCTGCGCGAGCGCCACCTGGCGCGCTTGGCCGAGTCGGCGGCGTTTTTTGGCTTCGCGCTCAGCCGCGCTGCCGCAGCGTCTGCGCTCGACGAGGCAGCACGCGAGGCTGGGCCTGGCGCCTGGCGCGTGCGCCTGTTGCTGGCGCGCGATGGCGAGCTGCGTGTCGAGCGCCAGCCGCTGGTAGTCGAACCGGCACCAGGGCCGCTGCCGGTGGCGTTTGCGCGCACGCCGGTGGATCGGCGCGACCGCTTTTTGTTCCACAAGACCACGCAGCGCGCGGCGTACGAAAGCCGCCGGGCCGAGCGGCCGGCGGCTTTTGACGTGCTGCTGTGGAATACGGCGGGCGAGGTCACCGAGTTCACCATTGGCAACCTGGTGGCCGAAATCGATGGCCAGCGCTTCACCCCGCCGGTGGAGTGCGGCCTGCTGCCCGGCACGCTGCGTGCCGATCTGATCGAGCGCGGCGAGCTACACGAGCGCGCGCTGAGCCGCGCCGATGTTGAGCGTGCAGCGCGGCTCTGGCTGATCAACAGCGTGCGCGGCTGGGTTCCCGTGCGCCTGTAGCTCCGCGCGGCGCCTACATCGTGCGCTCGCCCGTACGCGGCAGGTTGGTATCAGGCCCTTCGAGCTCGGGCTCGCGCGGCGCGTCGGGCGTGGTGCTGTCGGGCTGCTCAGCGCTGGGAAGCGGCTTCCGCTCCTCGTGGCGCGGGCGTGGCGGCGCGTCTGGGGTAGAGACGCGTGGCCCGCCGGGCGTGGCCGGCGGCACCCCCAAAGTCTCGGGCGGCTGGGGATTGGGCGCGGTGGCCTCCACCGCAGCTGCACGACCGACACCAATCGTTCCGGCGGTGCGCGCCGTATCTTCGATCACCGGCTCAAGGCCATTCGCCGTCGGCTCGAGCGGCACGGCGCTGCGCTGCTCGCGATCGACTGTGGTGGGGTTGGTCGGCGCGCCGTACTCAAGCGCCTGGTTCACCGGCTGCCCGCCCGCGTCGTATGTGGCCACCCGCACGGCTGCGCCACCGCCGGTGAGGTCGGTCTGGTTGTCGCGGATCGACTCGGCGCCGGCGCCGACCATAATCCGGCGCGCCGCGACGCTGTCGGCCTCGTCGACTTTAGCGGCCACGAGCGTCTTGCCCTGGTGCACCTGCTGCTCGTAGCGCTGGGCCTCGGCCTCGGGGATGCCGCTAAAATCGATCAGCGCTGCGGCAATGCCGCCAACCACCGCGCCCGCCACCGCCCCGGTGAGCGCTGCGCCCAGCGCACCAAACGCCACAAATGGGCCAATGCCCGGAATGAGCAGCGCCGCCAGGCCTACCAGCCCGCCCCAGACTGCGCCAACCGCTGCGCCCTCGCCTGCCGACACGTCGTCGACGCTGCTGACGGGCGCGCCCGTCTCGGTGGCGCGCGAGATGATCGACACATCGTCGACGTGGAGCTGGCCGTCGCGCAGCTCTTCAAGCGCGCGCCGCGCGGCGCTCGGGTCGTCGAAAATACCGATAATTGTATTCTTCATGGTGTGCTCCTCGGCGGGCTATGCCGCCCTCGCCGGCCGTGGCGATCGGCCGGATCTGCTTGGCTGTAGCAATGTCTGTGCCAGACCTGCTGGCACAAAAAAGCCCCGCGCTCAGCCGAGCGCGAGGCCGTGGCGGCGGGTTGCGTGCGCCTACCAGTGCCCGCCCCACCTGCCGAAGATGCCGCTGAGGAACAGCAGCACGAAAATCCCCGGCCAGAGCATGGAGCTGTTCACCAGGAACGCCAGCGCCACAATCCAGATCAGTATACCGACAGCGCGGTCGGGGCGGCCGCGCGCGACCTGCCGCACCAGCATCGTCACGCCCATCAGCACCAGAATCCCCGGCCACAGCGCGCCGTTGGCCATCAGCAGCACCAGCCCCACCAGAAACACGATCGGCGCCGGGTTGCGGCGCGGCGCGGACGGCCGGAAGATTGGCGCGGGGCGGTATGGCTGAAGGTGCGGCGGCGTCGCCATGCGCGGGTAGCTCTGGCGCGGCGGCGCGGTGGGCCGTGGCGCGGTGGGCCGTGGCGCTGGCGCGAAGCTGCGCCCGCAGCTGGCGCAGAACTGCGCCTCTTCGGGGTTGTATGCGTGGCAGTGCGGGCAGATCGCGCCGCGCAGCTGTGTCGTCGGGCCGGTGCTTGCGTGCCCCAGCGTCGCGCCGCAGTCGATACAAAAACGCGCGTCGTGCGGGTTCTCGCCGCCACAGCGCTCGCAGGTTGTTGTGTTGGCCATACGGCTGCTCCATGAACTATGTGCGATTACATGTAATCACACGCTAGTGGTTATACGCAGCACGCCGGCAAAAGGTTGCAGCGCGCCGGATCTTGCGTCGCTGGCCCCTCTGAAGCATTGACAGCCCACCGGCGACGCGGTATCATAGCGCGACCCCAATGGACACATACAGCAAGAAGGTTCGGCCCATGCACCGCGCGTACCACCGCTGGGATAGCCCCGCGCTCAACCGTCCCATGGAGTTGCTGGTATTTGGCCACGCCGGCGCGCCGGTGATCGTCTTCCCAACCTCGCAAGGGCGTTTCTACGAATACGAAGATCGCGGCATGGTCGGCGCGCTCGCGCACCACCTCGACCAGGGCTGGGTGCAGCTGATCTGCGTCGATAGCGTCGACGCCGAGAGCTTCTACTGCGAGTGGGCGCACCCGCGCGGCCGGCTCTACCGGCACGACCAGTACGAGCGCTATGTGCTCGACGAAGTGCTGCCGTTCGTGCGCTCGCAGAACGCCAAC
>CALLYN010000578.1 GCA_937858455.1 uncultured Kouleothrix sp. | reverse complement strand
GGCAGGTTGCTGGCCACGCGGTCGATCGAGCCGGATGGCACCGGCACGGCCCGCGCGTCGCCTGGGTAGAGCAGCGCCCCTGGCGGCTCGGCGGCGGGGTTGAGGGCTGCGCCAGGCGCGGCCACGCGCACCGGCAGGCCGAGCGCCACCAGGTTTGTTTGCGCCAGCGCGAGCGCATCCTGGTCGATATCGCCGCCAACCAGCACGCCGCCGGGCACGAGCGCGTGCGCCTCGGCCAGAACCGTACCTGCGCCGCAGGTGAGATCGAGCAGGCGCATCCCTGGCGCGCAGCCGGCCAGCAGCGCAAGGCAGTAGGCCACCGGCGGCTTGAGTGAGCCAGGCCGCTCGGCGAGCTTGTAGGCGCGCCGGTGCAACGGTGCGTGGCCGAGCCGCAGCCCCAGCAGCGCCCAATCGTCCTCGAGCAGCACGCGCAGGTCGAGGTCGGGCTCGGGCTCGTCGGCGTCGTTGAGCACGAAGCGCCAGGGCAGCAGCGGCGTGAGCGCCTGCTCGACCGCGCCCTCGACGTCGTAGCGCGAGTAGTTGCGCCGGCCGAGGTGGCTGGCGGTAACGCGGTACTTCGGGTACTCGGGCAGATCGCGCACGGCCGCCAGCGCGGCCAGCGCCGGGCCGAAATCGACCTGGGCGAGCTTGCGGCTGAGCCGCCCCATGCTGGCGCGGGTATGGTCGAGGCCCTGCAGGCGCGCCACGAGCACATACACGTCGTCGACGGCGCGCAGCTGCAGCAAGCCGGCGGGCGGCCCATCGTAGGTGAAATCGACGCGGCGGTGGCCGAAGCCACGCAGGCGCGCGCCGGCCTGGCGCTCGATATCGGCCCAGGCAATTGGCTCGAGCCCGGCGCTGACGCGGGCGAAAAACTGCTGCGTGGCTGCCACGTTGCTTTCTTTTCAAACTTCCTAGAACTTACGCTGCTGGCGGCTCAGCGCCCGGTCGGATCGAACGCCTGGCGCAGGCCATCGCCGAGAAACGAGAACGCGAGCACCAGCAGCGTGAGCGTCGCGGCCGGCACGAACACCAGAAAGCTATTCTGCGCCAGCAGCGGCGTAGCCTCGACGATCATCTTGCCGATGCTGGTAGCGGGCGACTGAATGCCCAGGCCGAGCAAGCTGAGCGTAGCCTCGCCGACGATCGCATTCACCACATCAAGCGTAGCGGCGGTGATCACCAGGCCGGCGACATTCGGCAGAATGTGCAGGCGCAGGATGCCGCGCTCGCTCTGGCCGATCGTGCGCGCGGCCAGCACGAAATCGCGCTCGCGCAGGCTGAGGGTCTGGCCGCGCACATAGCGCGCCATCAGCGGCCAGCCGACCAGGCTGATCGAGGCGGCCACCAGCACCAGGCGCGCGGTGCTGCCATAGTTCTCGGTGACCCACTGGCCAAAGATCGCCGCCACCAGGATGGCCAGCAGCAGGCCAGGGAACGCGAACACCATATCGGCCACGCGCGAGATCAGCATATCGACCCAGCCGCCGAAGTAGCCGGCCAGCAGCCCGAGCGTGCCGCCGACCACGATATTGATCAGCTCGACCACCGCGGCCACCAGCAACGAGACGCGCAGCGCCTCGAGCAGCCGCGCCAGCGTATCGTGGCCGAGGCGGTCGGTGCCGAGCGGGTGCGCCAGCGACGGCGGCGCGTTGATGTGGCCGAAATCGGTGTGGGCCGGGTTGATCGGGTAGAGCAGCGGGCCGACCAGCGCCGCCAGCACCACCAGCGCCACCACCAGCAGGCTCACAAAGCCAACCCGGCTGCCCAGCAGGCGGCGCCAGAATCCCGGCGCGCGGCGCTCGCCATCGGGCGGCAGCGCCAGGTCGGGCGGATCGGTGGCGGTGTAGATCATGTATCGCCTAGCTGGATGCGCGGGTCGAACACGTGGTAGAGCAGATCGCTCACCAGGTTCATCAGCACCACCGCGATGCCCAGAATGATCGTCGTGCCCTGGATCACCGGGTAGTCGCGGCGGCCGACCGCCTCGACGGCGATGCGGCCCATGCCCGGGATGTTGAACAGCACCTCGACGACAAACGCGCCGGTGACGAGAAACGCCGCGGCCGGGCCGACAAAGGTGATCAGCGGCAGCAGGGCGTTGCGCAGCACGTGGCGGTTGATCACCAGCAGGTTCGGCAAGCCCTTCGAGCGCGCGGTGCGCACATAGTCTTCGCGCAGCACCTCGAGCATGGCCGAGCGCGTGAGCTGGATGATATAGCCGATATTCGCCGCCGCCAGCACCAGCACCGGCAGCACGAAGTGCTCGGGCCGTCCCCAGCCGGCCTGCGGCAAGCTGGGCAGCCCGGCGCGGTAGGCCGCCAGGTTCAGCGCCCACAGCAGCGGGATGAGCACAAAGCTCGGCACCGAGTACAGCGCGAGCGACACGCCGACGATGCCGCGGTCGGCCAGGCTGTGCTGGCGCAGCGCCGCGAGCATGCCCAGCGGCACGCCGGCCAGAATGCTCAGCAGCAGCGCCAGGCCGCCCACCAGCAGCGAGATCCCCACGCCGCTCTCGATCAGGTCGCGCACTGGCCGGCCCTCGTACTGAAACGACAGGCCGAAGTCGCCGCGCAGCAGCCCGGCCACATAGCCAAAGTACTGATCGAGCAGCGGCCGATCGAGGCCGTAGAGGTGCTGCAGCCGGGCGTAGGTAGCCGGGTCGCGGCGCTGGCCCATCAGCACCAGGATCGGGTCGCCGGGCGCGAGCCGGCCGATCGCGAATGTCAGAAACGTCAGGCTGAACAGCACAAACACCAGGCTCACCGCGCGACGCGAGAAGAACTGTAGCATAGCATCTCTGGATTCGCAGGTTAGAAGGTTAGTGCAGGCGATCACACCCCTGAACCAGGTTTGACACAGGACGAAAGACGGCGCTGATTCGTCTTTCGTCCTGTGTCCTGAAAACGAGGTTAGTGCAAGCTAGCACACCTCCAAACCAGGTTTGACGAAGGACGAAAGACGGCGCTGCTTCGTCTTTCGTCCTGAAAACTCGGATCGAACTTGCGGTAGCCTGTGGTTAGTATTCTGTCAACAACGTTTTCTGGTAGTGGCACATCAACGAAACGCAACGAAGTTTCGCTCCCTCGATGTCGCTACTTCAGCGTGAGCTTCGACCAGTCGGGAACGATCAGGCCTTGCGGCGTGAGCACCATGCCCTCGACGCGCGGCCGCAGCAGGATGTTGAGCTTGGGATAGAACAGCGGGATCCACGCGACCTTGTCGATCGCAATCTGCTCGGCCTGGTTGTAGAGCTGGAGCCGCCGCTCGATCTGCGTGCGGTCGCCAAGCTTGTCGGCCTGGTCGACCAGCTGGTCGAACTGCGGGTCGGAAAAGTGGCCGTTGTTGTTCGGGTTGCCGGTGCGCAGCAGCTGCGAAAGGAAATTCTGC
Organism: uncultured Kouleothrix sp.; assembly: GCA_937858455.1. GTDB lineage: Bacteria > Chloroflexota > Chloroflexia > Chloroflexales > Roseiflexaceae > Kouleothrix. The sequence goes on along the minus strand of CALLYN010000578.1, from coordinate 1,267 downwards.
GGGTCGGGGTAGTCGGCGCCCCAGACGCTGTAGTAGAACTGCAGGCCCTCGGTGGGCGTATAGTAGGTGGTGTCGAGGTTCTTGCTGAACGTCGCAAGCTCAAACGACTGGAGCTTGACCTTCACGCCGAGGTTTTGCTCCCACATGCTCTGCAGCGCCTGCACCACCGTCTCGTTATCGCCCTCCTGGCCATAGGCAAGCGTGATCTCGGGCAGGCCCTGGCCATTGGCGAAGCCGGCCTTGGCGAGCGCGTCTTTGGCGGCGGCGGTATCGAGCGCCAGCGGCTTGATCGGCAGCTGGGTGCCGAGCAGCCCGGTGGGCAGGATGCGGTCGGCCGGCACGACGCCGCCGGCCAGCACCTGGTTGGCGAGCGTAGGCTTATCGACGGCCAGGGCAAAGGCGCGGCGCACGTCGACATTGTCGAACGGCGGCTTCTGGGTATTGAAGCCGATGTAGCGGGTGGTGAGCTGCGCGGCCGACTTGAAATCGGGCGAGCTCTGCACATCGGGGATGTGCGCGGCCGGCACCGGATTCTGGCCGCTGCCCTGAATATCAAGCTCGCCGGTCTGATACAGCTGGTAGGCCGTCTCGCTGTCTTTGGTGAACGGCATCAGCACATTCGCCACGCCCGGCTTGCCCTGCCAGTAGTTCGGGTTGGCCTCGAGCAGGATCGACTGGCCGTGCTTCCACTCTTTGACCTTGAACGGGCCGGTGCCGTAGGCCTGCTCCTGCCAGCTCGCGCCGCTCTCGACGAGCTTCTGCGGCACGACAAACGTATCGGCGTAGGTGAGCAGCGCGAGGAAGTAGGCGATCGGCGCGTCGAGCGTCACCTCGAGCGTCTTGTCGTCGACCGCCTTCACGCCCGAGGCGGCCTTGGCCTTGCCGTCGATCACATCCTGGGCGCCGACGATATGGCCGAAGTGCGCCGAGGCGCCAAACGCGCCGACCTCAGGCGAAAGCGCGCGGTTGATCGAGTAGGCGAAGTCGTTGGCGGTGACAGGCGAGCCATCGCCGAACTTCAGGCCATCGCGGATGGTGAACGTGTAGACCGTGCCGTCGTCGCTAACCTTCCAGCTGGAAGCGCCGTCGGGCTGCACCTCAAGGTTCGGGTCGAGGCGCACCAGGCCAGCAAAGATCAGCGTGATCACGGTGTTGTTGGGCGCATCGCCGGGCTTAGCCGGGTCGAGCGTGGTCAGCTCGCTGAGGCCCTCGACCGGCCAGCGCAGCGTGTCGGCGGGGGCGGCGGCGCTGGCGGGCGCGCTGGTGG
>CALLYN010000577.1 GCA_937858455.1 uncultured Kouleothrix sp. | reverse complement strand
GAGCGCCTCGCTTACACCGAGGTTGTCGGCGGTTCGAGTCCGTCATCGCCCACCAGAGTTACGGGTTTGCGAGCTTGCCTTTTGAGCCGGCCCGGCTTGAAGCTCAGCGCTCGGTCCCCATAGCTCACGCTCGCCAGGGTAGCTCAGTTGGTAGAGCGCGTGTCTGAAAAACACGAGGTCACCGGATCGTCCCCGGTCCCTGGCACCAGCATCAGAGAGCGGTAAAAGCCGCTCTCTTTTGTTTTGCCTGCGCGACTTGACAGGCGCGGCGGGCGCGTGTATTGTGCGCCCATGCTACCGAAGCCGCAGTGCCGCGCCTGGAGGCCAGTATGCCCGCGCCCGCCCGCCGCGCCCCGTTCAACTGGGGCAGCGCCCTCGACTACCTGCTGATCATTGTCTCGGCGATGGTCTCGGCCGTCAATGTGGCGCTGTTCCTGGCGCCGCACCGGATCGCGCCCGGCGGCGTCAGCGGCATGGCCATTCTGATCAACGCCGTCACCGGCTGGTCGATCAGCCTGGTGATGCTCGGCTTCAACGTGCCGCTGCTTGCGCTCGGCTTCCGCATGCTCGGCGGCTGGCGCTTTCTGCGCCGCTCGCTGATCTACACGATCATCTCCAGCGGCGGCGTCGACGTGGCAGCGCGCTTCTTTCCGGCTACCGGCATCAGCCACGATCTGCTGCTGAACGCAATCTACGCCGGCGTGGTCGGCGGCATTAGCGCGGGCCTGCTCTACCGCGGCGGCGGCGCCGGCGCCAGCACCGGCATTATTTCGCGCGTGCTGCAGCGCCTCACCGGCATGCCGCTGAGCCAGGCCTACCTGTGCGTCGACGGCGGCATCATTCTCGTGGCGGCGCTCCTGTTCAGCTGGGAGGCCGCGCTGTACGCGCTGATCACCCTGTTTATCTGGGGCGTGGTAGCAGACTATGTGCTCGAGGGGCCGGGGGTTGTGCGCATCGCCACGATCGTCACCGACCGCGGCGACCGCGTGGCCGACGCGATCATGCACCACCTGGGCTACGGCGTGACGGCCTGGCGCGGCGAAGGGAAGTACACGCACCAGGCCCACGACGTGCTGTTCACCACGATCAACCGCTCGCAGGTGAGCGAGCTGCGCGCGCTGGTGGCCGCCGCCGACCCCGACGCGCTGCTGGTGATCGGCCAGGGCCACCAGGCGCTCGGCCATCGCTTCCGGCCGCTGCGCCCGCGCTTCGCCTCGCTCCAGCTCGATTTAGGAACCGACGAGGCGGCCGAGGGCGACGCGCGCTAGCGCCGCCCCAGCCGCATGCGGCATTTTCGGCCCGCTCCCGGCCGCAGCCTGTGGTATAATCCAGCGACCCACCGACTACGGGCCGGAGGCCCACCAGATGTTCGAGGAGGAGCTTATGCGAAGCACCGTTACGCGCATGCGCGTCGCGCTGGTGGTGCTGGCGCTGCTGCTGGCTGCGTGCGGCCAGGGCCAGGCGCCTAGCACCGCCGCACCTACCGCCGCAAGCCAGCCAACC
>CALLYN010000576.1 GCA_937858455.1 uncultured Kouleothrix sp. | reverse complement strand
TCACCCCCCTTACCCCCCTCTCCCGCGCGCGGGAGAGGGGGGAGTATTGTTGGCTGTGTGGGGCGACCGCACCACACAGCCAGATGTGTTACCCCTCCCCTGTCAGGGGAGGGGTCGACAGACGTTGCACGAGCCCTGAGCTTGTTTGAAAGGGGGTGTGCGAGGGGCTGCCCCTCGCACTTCGCTGCGGTAGGCGTTGACGCCAGCCAGGCGCTCGCATATACTGCTAGCGCCGCGAGCCGCTAGCAGAAAGGAACAACACAGTGAGTACCCCGCTTCGCATCACTGTCTGGAATGAATACCGCCACGAGCTTCACGCCGATCACCCGGCCAGCACGATCTACCCCGAGGGCATCCACGGCGCAATCGCCGCCGGGCTGCGCGAGCACGGCGACTTCGCGGTGCGCACCGCGACGCTCGACGAGCCCGAGCACGGGCTGAGCGAGGCCGTGCTGGCCGAAACCGATGTGCTGCTGTGGTGGGGGCATATGGCGCACGGCGAGGTGCGCGACGAGGTGGTGGCGCGCGTGCATGCGCGCGTGCTCGACGGCATGGGCCTGATTGTGCTGCACTCCGGGCACTTCTCGAAGATCTTCAAGCGCCTGATGGGCACCAGCTGCGACCTCAAGTGGCGCGAGGCCGACGACCACGAGCGGATCTGGGTGGTCGAGCCGAGCCACCCGATTGCCGCCGGGCTGCCCGAGTGCATCGAGCTTGGCGCCGAAGAGATGTACGGCGAGCGCTTCGACATCCCCGCGCCCGAGGCACTGGTGTTCGTCAGCTGGTTTACCGGCGGCGAGGTGTTTCGCAGCGGGTGCTGCTACACCCGCGGGCGTGGCAAGATCTTCTACTTCCGCCCCGGCCACGAAAGCTACCCGACCTACTTCAACCCCCAGGTGCGCCAGGTGATCGCCAATGCCGCACGGTGGGCCGCGCCCTCGGGCGGGCCGGCGCCGGTGTTTGGCAACGCCAAGCCGCGCGAGGCGTAGCGGCGCAGGCAAAATTGCCGGTTGCGCAGGCCGGGCTACCCAAAGCAGGGCTCGTGTAAAGGTTGTTTTCCTCCCCATAGTGGAAGAGGTAGGGGAGGGGTCAAAAGACCTTGCCCGAGCCCTGCTACTCCAAGAAGCGGTACTGCAGCAGCGCCATAATCGCGTAGAAGCCCTGGCTGGGCTTCATTTTTTTGCCCTCTTCGTAGGTGCGGCCAAGGTAGCTCACCGGCACCTCGTAGATGCGGTGGCCGCGCTTCAGCACCTTGGCGGCGATCTCGGGCTCGAGCCGGAAGTCGTTGCTCTTCAGGTCCAGGTCGCGCATGATCTCGGTGCGCATCACCTTATAGCACGTCTCCATGTCCGAGAGCCAGCAGTTGAACAGGAAGTTGGTGAGGAACGTCAGGCTCTTGTTGCCCAGCGCATTCCAGAAGTACATGCCGGTGTGGCGCCCCAGAAAGCGCGAGCCAAACACCACGTTCACGCGGCCCTCGGCGATCGGGCGCACCAGCTCGTAGTAATCTTCAGGGTCGTACTCAAGGTCGGCGTCCTGGATGATCACAATCTCGCCGGTGGCGCGCGCGAGGCCGCTGCGCACCGCCGCGCCCTTGCCCCGGTTGGCCGGGTGGCGCACTACCACCATGGCCGGGTCGCGCGCGGCCTCGCGCTCGAGGATCTCAAAGGTTTTGTCCGACGAATGGTCGTCAACGGCGACGATCTGCTTGTCGAGCTTCACCGCTCGCACTTTCTCGAGAATAGCCGGGAGCGTTGCCGCCTCGTTGTAGCACGGCATGATCACCGAAAGTTGCATGCACTCACCGCATTGCCAGTAAGACAATCGGCACGGCGATTAGCGCGATCACGGCGAGCAGGCCAACCAGCAGCTTGAGCTGCTCGGCGCTGCGCCGTGCTGCCAGCTGCTCGCGCAGCGCCGGGTCGTAGGGCACGTTGGGCTGCTCGTCGAACAGCACGCTGCTTAGCGTGCCGGGCGAGTGCAACATGCCGTCGACAATCGCACGCACCAGCTGGCTCGCCGTCACAAATGGCGGCGCCCAGTAGGCGGTGTCGGCGCTGATCGGTTTGCCGCTGAGCGAGCAGAACAGCTGCTCTTCGATCACGGCGGGCTTGCTGACGATCGGCTGTTCGGCGTAGTCGATGGCCATGGTCGAATCCTCCTGTGCTACGATGTAAACTGTGTTGTGTTCCGGTGTGCCGGCTCGCTGGCCGGTTGGTCGCGGCGCGCGGTGCTCAGTCGCTGCGCGCCGCTATACCCAGCCTGCTAGCGATACTGGCGTACAAACTGGTCGATCCGGTCGAGCGCCGCTTCGATCTTGTCGAGCGACGAGGCGTAGCAGGCGCGCACAAAGCCCGCGCCGCTCGGCCCGAACGCGTCGCCGGGGATCACCGCCACGTGCCGCTCGACCAGCAGGCGCTCGCAGAATTCCTCGCTCGTGAGGCCTAGGTGCCCCACCTGCGGGAACACATAGAACGCGCCCTGCGCCTCAAAGGTCGGCAGGCCGATCTGGTTCAAACCGTCGACGATCACCCGGCGCCGCCGATCATACTCGGCGACCATCTGGCGCACGTCGTTTTCGCCTTCGCGCAGGGCTTCGAGGCCGGCATACTGCGCGATCGTGGGCGCGGACATTATCGCGTACTGGTGGATTTTGCGCGTTGCCGCGGTGACGTCGGCCGGGGCGGCAAGCCAGCCCAGGCGCCAGCCCGTCATCGCGTATGCTTTAGAAAAACCGCCCAGCAGCACGGTTCGGTTACGCATGCCCGGCAGCGAGGCGAAGCATGTATGCTCGACGCCGTAGACAAGCCGGTCGTAAATCTCATCCGAGAACACCAGCAAGTCGTGCTTTTCGGCCAGCGCGGCGATCTCGAGCAGCCGCTCGCGCGGCATCACCGCGCCGGTGGGGTTGTTCGGGTAGCCGATCAGGATCGCGCGCGTGCGCGGCGTGATCGCCGCCTCGATCGCCGCGCCAGTCACCTGAAACGCCTGCTCGACCGAAGTAGACACCGGCACCGGCGTGCCGCCGGCAAACACCACCGCAGCCGGGTAGGCCACAAAGCTCGGCTCGGGGATGATCACTTCGTCGCCAGGGTTGATCGTGGCCAGCATGGCGTTCTGCAGCGCCTCGCTCACGCCGACGGTGATCAGCAGCTCGGCCTCGGGGTCGTACGAAATGCCGTAGAGCTGGGCGATGTGCCCGGCCAGCGCCTCGCGCAGCTCGAGCAGCCCCGAGTTCGAGGTGTAGGCGGTGCGGCCTTCGTTCAGCGCCTGCACGCCGGCGGCGCGGATATGATCGGGCGTGACGAAATCGGGCTCGCCGATGCCGAGCGAGATCACCTCGGGCATCTGCGCGGCGATGTCGAAAAACCGCCGGATGCCCGAGGGCGGCACCTTCGCGACACGCTCCGCGATCCGTTCGTGGGTCATACCTCAATTCCTCCTGGCCGGCGTGGCTCGGCCGATAGTCGCGTATCGACGACCGCAGACGGCGCGAGCGCTGTGCGGGCGTATCTTAGCATACCCATTCTGGCGCGGCTATGCGCCAACGGATGACCACAGTACTATCTTGCGGCCAGCACTGGTACCGCCAGCGCCCGGCCCTCAAAGCTTGCCTGAAAAGCCTGTGTACCCCCAAGGCGCCAAGCGGTCATACGCTGAGCAAGCACCACCACGACATCATCTTGGTGTCTTCGTGTCTTGGTGGTTCCGTCTCAGACAATTTCTCAGCCAACAACTCGCAGCACCAGCCGGAACAGGCCGGGCGCCAGGTCGTAGAGCGATGTCAGCCACTCATACCAGGGCACCAGCACCTCGCCGTGGGTGCGCCGCCGGATGGCCCGCACTGTTGCGTCGGCGACCTGCTCGCTCGTGCACGAAAACCACCTGGTAATACGCGGGTATTGCTCCCACCCGCTGCGCTGCTGAAACCCCGTCGCCGCCAGGCCCGGGCAGAGCAGCGCGCAGCGCACGCCGGTTCCCTCCAGCTCGACCATCAGCGTGCGCGCCAGCCCGACCAGCGCGTGCTTCGAGGCGCTGTAGTAGCCCATATTCTTCGTCGCCACCAGGCCCATCCCCGACGACATCACCACCACGTGGCCGCTGCGCCGCCGCAGCATGTCGGGCAGAAACGCCTTGACGCTGCGCGCGACGCCGACGACGTTCACGTCGAGCATCTCTTCGAGGTCTTCCACCCGCGCGCGCGCGATCGGGTCGAACACGCCAAAGCCGGCGTTGGCCACCAGCACGTCGACATGCCCGAAGCGCTCGAGCGCCGTCGCCGCCAGGCGCTCTACGTCGGCGGCGCTGCCGACATCGGTGGGCACTGCTAGCGCGCGGCCCTCGCGCGCCCCCAGCTCGCCGGCCAGCCGCCCAACCTCGCGCTCATCCACGCCGTCCATCAGG
>CALLYN010000575.1 GCA_937858455.1 uncultured Kouleothrix sp. | reverse complement strand
GCACCTCCGCCAGGCAAAGGGCGCTGGCCGGCGGCGGCCGGCCGGGCATCGCGCCATGCCAGCCGCTCGCGGACGCTCGCCTCGAAGCCGCGGTTCGTCGGGTCGTAGTAGCGCCGGCCCTGCAGGTTCGGCGGGAAGTGCTCCTGGTCGACCTGCGCTTCCTCAAAGTCGTGGGCGTACTGGTAGCCCTTGCCATAGCCCAGACCCTTCATCAGCTTGGTGGGCGCGTTGCGCAGGTGCAGCGGCACTGGGTCATTGCGCGTCTCGGCCACGTCGCGCAGCGCCGCGCCGTAGGCTTTGTAGGCCGCGTTGCTCTTGGGCGCCTGCGCCAGGTACACCACCGCCTCGGCCAGCGCCAGGTCGCCTTCGGGCTGTCCCAGGAAATGCACTGCCTGCTGCGCCGCGATCGTCAGCGGCAGCGCCTGCGGGTCGGCCAGGCCGATATCTTCCACCGCCATACGCACCACCCGCCGCGCTACGTACAGCGGGTCTTCGCCGCCATCGAGCATGCGGCCAAGCCAGTACAGCGCGGCGTCGGGGTCGCTGTCGCGCACGCATTTATGCAGTGCCGAGATCGCGTCGTAGTGCAGCTCGCCGTTTTTATCGTAGCGCGCGGCGCGGCTCTGCAGCGCATCGCGAATATCATCGACGGTGATCAGGCGCCGGCCGGCCAGCCCTGGCGCCTTCGCCATCACCGCCGCCTCGAGCGCGTTCAGCGCGGTGCGCGCGTCGCCATTGGCCATATTCACCAGGTAGCCGCGCGCGTCGGCCGCCAGCATCACATTGTAGCTGCCCAGCCCGCGCTCGGCGTCGGCCAGCGCCCGGTCAACCAGCAGGCCGATCTGCTCGTCGGTGTGGGCCTCGAGCACAAACACGCGCGCGCGCGAGAGCAAGGCCGAGTTCACCTCAAACGACGGGTTCTCGGTGGTGGCGCCAATCAGGATCACCGTGCCCTCTTCGACGTACGGCAGCACTGCATCTTGCTGGGCCTTGTTGAAGCGGTGGATCTCGTCGATGAATAGCACGGTGCGCTGCTTGAACATGCCCAGGCGATCCTCGGCCTCCTTCACCACCCGCCGCAGGTCGGCAACGCCGGCCGACACCGCCGAGAGCGGCTCAAAGTGCGCGTCGGTGGTTTCGGCCACAATCCGCGCCAGCGTGGTTTTGCCGCTTCCGGGCGGCCCCCACAGAATGATCGAAAACAGCGTGTCGTTGGCGATCGCGCGCCGCAGCAGCCGGCCCTCGCCCACGATCTGCTCCTGGCCGACGAACTCTTCAAGCGTGCGCGGCCGTATGCGCGCGGCCAGCGGCGCCTGGCGCTGCAGCGCCTCGTCGCGCTGCGAGTCGAAGAGAGTTTTCTGTGCTTTTGGCATGCGGTTCAGTCCGTTCGGCATTTGTCGGTCGCCTGCGGCCATGATACCACAAGCGCGCGCGGCCGGCGCGCCCTACCGTAGTGCCGGGCACGCGGCGCAGCCTCGCCACCTGCGGCATACGCGCGCAGGTCATCCATGCCAATGGTACTCATGGATACTCATTGGCGCAAAAAGTAGGATGTTGGAACTATTGAGCCGGGCCTTGCAATCGAGTATGCTGTATATCAGAAAGGCGCTGGACATCAACAACAGAATATGGCTGGCACTCAGATGGACCTCTATGTCACACTCCTCAATGTCGCCTCGGCCACCCTCTGAATCCCTCGCTGTGCCAGCTCGTTCCAGCACAACCCGGCGCACTCAACCAAACGCGCAACAGCCGCCCGCTTTCGAAGCAGGCGGCTGTTGTGTTATCGATCTTGGCGGGCTCGCGGCCAGCTCCATCGGCGTTCGCGCGCCGCACATCCTAGCGCCGGCGCCGCACCCCGGTAAGCACGAACAGCAAGATCACTGCGCCGATCACCGCCACCACAAAGCTGGTGAGGTCGAAGCGCGCCACGAAATCGCGCCCGGTGAGCAGGCTATACAGGAACCCGCCGATAAACGCGCCGACGATGCCGACAATGATGTTCAGCAGGCAGCCCTGCCGCTCGTTTGTGCCGGCGATCATGCTCGCCACCCAACCCGCGATCGCGCCAAATACCAGCCATGCGATGATGCCCATGTCATCCTCCTTACAGCAAACCGGAAGAAGAAATCTGCAGTGGCGGGTATTGTAGCAGAAATCGCCCCCGGCGCATCAGCGCCCGGCCAGGCCGGTGCTCGCCACACCCTCGATGAAGTAGCGCTGCGCGAGCAGAAACACCAGCAGCGTTGGCAGCACCGCCAGCACCGAGCCGGCCATGATCAGGTCGACGCGCACCGCGTACAGCGCCTGCAGGTCGATCAGGCCCTGGCTCACCACCTTGCGGCTTGCGTCGCTGATGATGATCAGCGGCCACAGAAAGCTGTTCCAGGCATACAGAAAGCCAAATGTCGCTAGTGTGGCCATCGCCGGGCGCGCCAGCGGCATCACCACCTTGAACAGAATGCCCCAGCGGCTCGCGCCGTCGATCATCGCGGCTTCCTCAAGATCTTTCGGGATACTCATGAAGAACTGCCGCAGCAGAAACGTGCCATACGCCGTGAAGATCCACGGGATGATCAGCGCCACCAGCTTGTTGACCCAGCTAAACGCCACCATGATCTTGAACATCGGCACGATGATCACCGCGAACG
>CALLYN010000574.1 GCA_937858455.1 uncultured Kouleothrix sp. | reverse complement strand
GGCTTTGTCGAGCCGGGCGAGAGCTTCGAGGAATGCGTCGTCCGCGAGGTGCGCGAGGAAGTGGGCGTCGAGGTTGCCGATATTCACTACATCGCGAGCCAGCCTTGGCCATTCCCGCACCAGGTGATGGTTGGCTTTATGGCGCGCTATGCCGGCGGCGAGATTATGATCGATACGCACGAGCTGGTTGGCGCGGCGTTTTTTACGCGCGACGCGCTGCCCGAGCTGCCGCCGCCATTCAGCATTGCGCGGCAGCTGATCGAGCGCTGGCGACACCAGCAGAGCTAGCCGCTCGGCACGCTGCGCCATATGCTGTGCGAAACGAGCAACAGCTAGCCGGCTGTACGATCTTGTGCCAGCAGATCCTCGCGCGGCGGGCTGAATGTGTCGAGCACGAGTGTGTCTTCGAGCGCGTCGACGCCATGCGGCGTGTTGCTGGGGATCAGCAGCACATCGCCCGCAGCTAGCTCGTGCGTCTCTTCGCCCAAGCGGAAGCGCAGCCGCCCACTCAGCACGTAGGTCGTCTGCTCGTGCGGATGCTGGTGCACCGGCATGACCGCGCCGGCGTCGAGCCGCACCTGCATATGCATCAGGCCGGCGCCGCTAGCGATCGTGTGGCGGCGGATTCCTGGCACCATCTCGATCCAGCGGATGGGTTGATCGGTGGTCATGGCGATCCTTTCAGTGTGAAACTGGCTGAAGAAAACCTCGCGCCGCAACATCTTCGGCGCGGTTGGCGTCGTATATCTCATGACCGAGCGCGTAACTTACACGAGTTACACGGTGTTCTCGCGCGTGGGAGGTTTGGAGGGCGCAAGCCCTCCAACATCACTCGTTTTGGCTGGTCGCGGCCACCGCCGTGGTTGCGACCAGCCAAAAAAAGAAGTTCTCTGGGGCGGCTTTGCCGCCCCGAACCCCCACCGCGTAACTCGTGTAACTTATAGCACAGCAGGAACCATATGAACGCGATCACGAGCTTGCTTTCGGCCTTTGGCCTTTCCACCGCCGCCGGGCTGAACGCCTACCTGCCGCTGCTGACGGTGGGCCTGTTAGCGCGCTACACCAACCTCATCCAGCTGGGCGAGCCGTACAAGCTGCTGACAAACCCGCTGGTGCTGCTGGTGATCGCGGTGCTGGCGCTGCTCGACTTTATTGGCGACAAAATCCCGGCTGTCGACCACGTGCTGCACACCGCCGGGCTGATCATCGCGCCGGTCGCCGGGGCGATTCTGTTTCTTTCGGCCAACAGCGCCGCAGGTAGCGTGAGCCCGCTGCTAGCGGCGATCTGCGGTATCGCGGTGGCCGGCGCCACCCACAGCGCTCGGGCTACGGCGCGGCCGCTGGCCACATTCGCCACTGCCGGCGTCGCCAACCCGGTGATCAGCTTCATGGAAGACGCGAGCGCGCTGGTGCTGTCGGTGCTGGCGATTATCCTGCCGGTGCTGGCGTTCCTGCTGGTGCTGCTGTTCGCCGGCCTTATGTTCTGGCTGTATCGGCGGCTGGCGGCCCGGCGCGCCGCCCGGCGACGATCTGCATAAACGAGCGGCTGCGCAGCTCTTCAAGTGTCACCCCGGCGGCTTCAGTCTCGCCCTCCGTCAGGGCGCCGCACGCGATCCCGCGCAGAAAGAAGTTCAGTAACCCCTGGCCGGTGGCGGCGTCGTCGAAGGTGTTGCCCACCAGCGATGCCTGCGAGGCGCGATCGAGAAACGCGCGCAGCCGCCGCGCCGCCTCTTCGCGCTGCTCGAGGAAAAAAGCGTACACCGCCGCGTAGCGCACCGGCAGCTGCGCCGGGTGTAGATCCCAGCTTTGATAGTAGCCGTGGCGCAGCGAGCGCCGGATGTTGTCATAATGTACTTTCCACGCATGCCACACCACCGTGCGATTCTCGTCGCGCTGGGCCGCGCTGAGCGGCTGCCCGGCTGCAGCGCGGTGCGGGCCGATCGGCATGAGCGTGGTGACGCTATCGCTGATCGTGATGCCAGTGCCGGCGAGCGCGGCCTGAATAGCGTGGCGCGCGAAATCGGCGGCCGGGTGATCATGGGCCTGGTAGCGCGCGGTGATCTCGCAGCTGGCGGTGTAGTCGTATGTTCCAAACGCAATCGACATAACGCGGCCATCGCCAGCTTCGACCAGGTGGCGCACGCCGTTTTCGCCGCGCTCATTTACGATCGCCTGCGGCATCTCGATCATCAGGTCGATCGCGAGCGCGCCGGGGGCGATGCCATAGGCGCGCTCGAGCGCGGCAAGCATTTGGGCGAGCGAGGCCACCTGCTCGGGCATCGCGACTTTCGGCAGCGTCACTACAAAGCGCGGTGGCACGGCGCCGCCGCTGCGCGCAGCCAGCGACTCCAGCACCAGGTCGAGCGTGCGGATCGCGCGCGGCGCGGCCTCGGCGCTGAGCGCCTTGATGCGAATGCCCACGAACGGCGGCAGCGTGCCGTCGGCCAGGCCCGCGGCCAGCTGCTGGCCCACGGCGCGGGCGTGGGCATCTTCCTCGGCGTCGGCGCGGTAGCCATAGCCGTCCTCGAAGTCGGCGCGCTGGTCTTCAACCGGCTCGCGCGCAAGCTTGGCGCGCACGCGCTCGTACACCGCGTGCGCCAGCGCTGCATCGGCGGGTAGCCCGAGCGCCTCGGCCAGCGTCGCTGCGTCGGGGGCGTACTCGGCGAGGCTGGCGAGCGCCAGCTGGCCCAGGCGCTGCTGGCCACCGGCTTGGAACAGGTGCGCGCCGCCATAGACGCTGTGTACCGGCTGGCGTGCGGGAGCGCTAGCGGGGTACTGCGCGGCGAAGCGCGCGTTGGCTGTGGCAAGGCGCTCGGCAATCGCGGCCAGCGCCTGGGGGGCCGATGCGGGCTCGGTCATTGGCGTGCTTTCTC
>CALLYN010000573.1 GCA_937858455.1 uncultured Kouleothrix sp. | reverse complement strand
CGAGTTCCAGGCCGAGCCGCTGCCCGAAGCCCCTGCGCCCCGCCCGCCGCGCGCCCGCCGCAACACCAGCCGCCAGCCCAAGTAGCCCCAGCCGCCTGCCCGCCCTATCACGGTCTCCGGCAGCACACGAAACACTCGCCATAGAAGGAGGAACGCAATGGCAACCTACCAAATACTCTACTGGGTCGACATCCCGGTGCAGGTGCGCGCCAAAGGCGAGGGCGGCCGCGCCAAAGCTGCGCTGCACGATCGCTTCCAGGAAGCCGTCGACCTCGCGGCTATGTCGGTCGGCTGGATCGGCTCCGACGAGTACACCGATGCCTACCACTGGGGCGACGAGCAGACGCGCGATGGCAGCGCTGCGAGCGTGGTCGACGCGGTCGTCGCCGAGATCGAATCCCAGCATCCGCGCGTCGACTGGCGCGCCACCGTCGCCAGCATCCGCGCAAAATCCGAAGCCGCCTAGCCCACTCGCCCCACGCAACCCGCCCGCGCCGCGCGTACGCGCGGCGCGGGCCTAGCCCCTACGCTGCGCCACCCTGGCGGCAGATCTTCCCCGCTCGCCGCTTCGTATATCAATTACAGGGCTTACGCGGTGTCCTCGCGCGTGGGAGGCTTGGAGGGCGCAAGCCCTCCAAAATCACTCTTTTTGGCTGGTCGCGACCACGGCGGTGGCCGCGACCAGCCAAAAAGGAAGTTCTCGGGGCGGCAAAGCCGCCCACGAACCCCCACCGCGTAACTCGTATCTATTTATAGTAGCAGTTGCGTTGTTCGGCTTCTCGAAGCGGTGCATTTCGCCTGCGGCAGAGCTGGCGCGCAGGATTGGTTCATGCTGGGCATCGCACACTACGCCGCAATAAAGCTTGCTCGGCCTGTAAGATTTCCGTTATTTCTGCCTAATAATCGCCGGCTATAGTCTTCCTGGTACACAAATGCTAGCTCAAAGGGAGCATAACCATGGATACAATTCTCACCTCCGAGATCACGCCCGAGCACCTGTTTCGCACGCGCCGCCAGTTCATCCGCAGCGCGGGCGCGCTCTCGCTTGGCGCATTGGCACTCGCCGCCTGCGGCACCACTAGCACCCCGGCCGCGCCCGGCGCAAATGCCGCTACACCAGCGCCAGGCGCCACCAAAGGCACCACCGACGAGCTGGGCGATGCGCTCACGCCTTTCGACGCAGTCACCGGCTACAATAACTACTACGAGTTCACCACCGATAAAGAGGGCGTCGCGACGCTGGCCCAGAACTTTAAAACCACGCCGTGGACGCTCGAGGTTGGCGGGATGGTCAACAAGCCTCAGAAGATCGCGATCGAGGATCTGCTGAAGCGCTACCCCCAGGAGGAGCATGTCTATCGCCACCGCTGCGTCGAGGGCTGGTCAATGGTCATCCCCTGGACCGGCTTCGCACTGAACAAGCTGCTGAAGGACGCCGAGCCGGCCGCGGGCGCGAAGTATGTGCGCTTCGAGAGCATCATGCGCCCCGAGGAGATGCCCGGCCAGCAGAGCGGCTGGTACACCTGGCCGTACGTCGAGGGGCTGCGCCTCGATGAGGCCATGAACGACCTGGCGCTGCTGGTCACCGGCGTGTACGGCAAGCCCGCGCTGCCCCAGAACGGCGCGCCGCTGCGCCTGGCGGTGCCCTGGAAGTATGGCTTCAAGAGCATCAAGGCGATCGTGAAGATCGACCTGGTGGCCGACCAGCCAACCAGCCTGTGGATGGCCGCCGCGCCAAACGAGTACGGCTTCTTCGCCAACGTCAACCCGGCTGTGCCGCATCCGCGATGGTCGCAAGCTACCGAGCGGCGTATTGGCGAGCTATCGCGCCGTAAAACGCTGCCGTTCAATGGCTACGCCGACAAAGTCGCTCAGCTCTATACCAACATGGATCTGCGCGCCAACTACTAGGCGCCTATCTGGCATTCTTCCTACGCAGCGCGCACAACGCCAGGCCGAAACCATCTAGCCGCTTTGCGCGCGCTCCGTGCCTCAGAGAAAGCTTATGTCTGCTACGCCGCTGAAAAAAACGACTGCCTCGGCCGCCAGCAAGGCGCGTTTCGCGCCGCTGGGTATCGCGCCAGCCACCTGGCTGCGCATTGCAGTGCATATCGGTGCGCTCATCCCGCTCGCGCTGATCGTGTGGGATGCCTATCGCGGGCACCTGACGGCCAACCCGATCCAGGATATCACCTTCCGCACCGGCAAAACGGCGATCACGCTGCTGGTACTCTCGCTCGTCTGCACCCCGCTGAACACGCTGTTCGGCCTCAAGTTCGTGCTGCCGTCGCGCCGCCCGCTTGGGCTCTACGCGTTCTTCTACGTCTGCCTGCACCTGCTGATCTTCGCAGTGCTCGATTATGGCCTCGACTGGGGCCTCATCCAGCAGACGATCGCCGAAAAGCGCTACGTGCTGGTGGGCTTCGCGGCCTTTCTGCTGCTGCTGCCGCTCGCCGCTACTTCGACAAAAGGCTGGATGCGCCGGCTCGGGAAGCGCTGGAAGCAGCTGCACCGGCTGGTCTACCTGGCCGCAATCCTGGCAGTGGTGCATTTCGTCTGGCTTGTCAAGGCCGACATCCGCGAGCCGCTGGTGTACGGCGCAATTCTCGCGCTGCTGCTGGCGTTGCGGCTGGCGCCCGTACGCCGCGCAGCCGCGTCGCTGCGCGCCCGTATCGCGCGCTGAGCCATCTGGCGATTGTTCGGCATCCGTTCGCTTGAATGGAGCTTCGCCGGGCATTGCGCACGGCAACAAAACCTCGGGCGCGGCAAAGCCGCGCCCGAGGTTTTGCTGCATGCTAGCTGCGCTGGCCACCCCACCATCCTAGCGCGGCCAGGCAAGCCGCCAGCCACGCCAGGCCAAGCGCGTAGCCGCCTGCCACATCGCTCAGGTAGTGCTCGCCGAAGTATAGCCGCGTATAGCCCACCAGCAGCACCAGCGCCACCACGCCGGCCAGCGCCGCGCCACGCTGCTGGCGCGGGATGCGGGGAAATACTGCCCACAGCAGAAGCCCATATGTGATCGTCGCCATCATCGCGTGCCCGCTGGGGAAGCCGGTGTCGCGCCATAGCACAAACGGCGCGTGCAACGGCAGCCGTGGCGCGGCCATCAGCTGCCGCGCCGCGTAGTTGGCAACAAACCCGCCGCCCACCACCGCCAGCAGTATGGCCAGGTCGCGAAGCCGGCGCTGCAGCCACAGCCACACCACCAGCTCAAGCATCAGAAACACCAGGATCGAACGGCCAAATTCGCCAATGATCAGCAGCACGCTCTCGTAGCCGCCGCCATTGTCCGCATGCATACGCTGAGTCATCGCGAAATCTTGCTGCGTGAAGCCCGGCCGGTGTACCATCGCAGCCAGCGCGCCAAAGCCGATTATACTTATCAGTGCGATCAGCAGCCAGAGTGCAAGCATTGAACGAGACCGCATCATCTACTCCTCAACGGCGTTATATTCAACGAGAACACCATAATAAATGTTAACAGTACCAGATTCTGAAAAAAGCACAAGGAATCGTACGATCATGAGCCACGTAGGAAACGAAAGCGACCGCCGCGTCGACCTCGCGATCGTCGGCGCTGGTATCGTCGGGCTTGCAACGGCGCGCGAGCTGCTGCTGCGCTACCCAAAGCTGCGCCTCGCCGTGCTCGACAAAGAGCCGGCGATCGCCCAGCACCAGACTGGCCGCAACAGCGGGGTGATCCACTCCGGCCTGTACTACAAGCCTGGCTCGCTCAAAGCCCGCCTGTGCGTGCAGGGCGCCGCCGCCATGAAGCACTACTGCGAGGAGCGCAACATTCCGGTTAACGTCTGCGGCAAAGTTGTCGTCGCCACCACCCCCGGCGAGCTGCCGCGCCTGCACGAGCTCTACCAGCGCGGCCTGGCCAATGGCATCCCCGACCTTGAGCTGATCGGCCCCGAGCGGCTGCGCGAGATCGAGCCGCACGCCACTGGCCTTGAGGCGATCTACTCGCCAAGCACCGCGATCGTCGACTACCGCCGCGTCGCCGATGCCTACGCCGCCGATATCCGCGCCATGGGCGGCGAGGTGCTCACCGGCTACGAGGTCCGCCAGATCGCCAATACCGGCGGCCGCGTCTGGGTCGATTGCCCGGCCGGCATGATCGAGACGCGCTACCTGATCACCTGCGCCGGCGTCTATTCCGACCGCATGGCTGCGCTCAGCGGCGCCCCGCGCGAGCCCCGGATCGTGCCGTTTCGCGGCGACTACTACATCCTCGCGCCGTCGCAGCGCCACCTGATCAACGCGCTGATCTACCCGGTGCCCGACCCGGCCTTCCCGTTCCTGGGCGTCCACTCGACGCTGAAGATCGACGGATCGATGTGGCTCGGCCCCAACGCCGTGCTGGCGTTCGGCCGCGAGGGCTACCAGCGCTGGGATGTCAACCTGCCCGATCTGGCCGACGCGCTTGGCTATCGCGGTTTCCAGCGCCTGGCGCGTAGCTACTGGCGCGTCGGGATGGACGAAATGGTGCGCGATTGGAGCAAGCAGCTGTTCGTGGCCTCGGTGCAGCGCTTCGTCCCCGCAATCACCGCCGATGGCGTGGTGCCTGGCCCGGCTGGCATTCGCGCCCAGGCGCTCGCCCCCGACGGCAGCATGGTCGACGATTTCGTGTTCCACCAGGAAGGCCCGGTGATCCACGTACGCAACGCGCCATCGCCCGGCGCGACATCATCGCTCACGATCGCCGCGATGATCGGCGATATGGCCGCAAAGGTCTTTACGCTCTAGTTTGCCCGCTCAACACACTCGCCGGGCGAGCTACGCAGTATGGCTCGCCCGGCTTTGATTATCCCCGCTTGCGATTACTGCGCCCAGATGCTCAGGTCGCGCACCTGCCATTTGCCGCCCCACCAGTCGGTGCCACGAAACTGCACGCTCACCACGCCGGCCGGAAGAGGCATCCAGTACGAGCTGAAGTGGTCGTCGGCATGCAGCTTCTGCGCCTGCGGCGTAGCCGCCTGCCAGGTCGCGCCGCCGTCGAAGCTGGCCTCGATCGCACTGCCGATGCCCACGAAGCGCAGGTTCGCGTTCGCCGGAGCCGGCGCGGCAAAGGTCACGCCTGCCGCCGTGGTTGGGTCCACCACCCGGCGGTCGGCGCGCAGCAGTGTGAACGGCAGCGCCGGGCTGATGCTGATATTGTCCCAGTGCCACGTATTCGGCTGGCAGATACTGCCGCAGCCGTCCGATTTGGCCGGGTTATACGAGTGGTGGCCAAACTGCACCACGCCGCGATCCCAGCCCAGGTCGGCGATATTCGCGTCGACCCACGCCAGGTTATAGCCCGGCATACCAAACCGGATATGCGTCCGCGAGATGCGCAGCTCGAACGTGTCGCGGCGCTTCGCATCGGGCGTCAGCACGCTCTCGTACGCCACGATATTGCCCGGCAGGTCGGTCGTGGCGAAGTTCTTGATCACCGCCGCGCGAAAGCCTGTGCCGTTGTTCATCAGATCCATGCGCACATGCACCGCGTTGCGCGGCTCGCCCTGCAGGTCGGGCAGCCAGTCCTCAAGCGGCAGCTGCAGCTGATCCTGGTACGGCGAGATCCACAGGTCAACCCAATCGCGCTGCGAGGTGCGCAAGGTGCTCAGGTCGAAGCGGACCACTGCCTCGCCGCCCGAGAAATCGACCATCTGGTTTGGCGTCAGGTAGATCACGCCGTAGCCCTCGGCCTTGATCGCCGTCATCAGGTGGTCGCGGCACTGAAACACGGATTCGTCATACGAGCTGATCATATGCCGCGCCGGCTCGGGGCTGCAGTCGCTGCCGTGCATCGCCTCGATCGGCTCCAGCTGCTCCCAGGTGGCAATATCGCGCGAGTGCACCGTCACATCCCAGCTCGCCGGCTTCCACGGCTGCGGGCCGGCCGGCTGGCCGCTGAAGGGCTCCAGAAATGTGCGCGCCGCGCCGGGGTCGCCCGGCGCGGGGTACTGGCAACGGTAGAGCTCGGGCGGGAAGCCGTAGAA
>CALLYN010000572.1 GCA_937858455.1 uncultured Kouleothrix sp. | reverse complement strand
TTCGCTTGATGACTGACACTTTGGTGGGGGTTCGGGGCGGCAAAGCCGCTCCCGTATTTCTTTTTGTGTTGCACTGCGTGGCAAAGCCACGCAGTGCAACACAAACTATACGTGATCAAGCGAAAAGCGTATAAATATGTAAAGATGGCTTAATTCTTCAGCTGAACCAAAAGCGTATACTCGTGGACGTCGTCGAATGTTCCGTCGCCCTTGGGCGTATACAGGCGGATGACATTCGAGCCAGCCTGGACGAACGAGCAGGTGATCTGGTTGGACGCCGATCGGGCGTCGGTGTTGAAGCACGCCGGCTGGTTGAGATTGTCGTTGTTATAGATCGCCACATACAGGTGCCCGCGCAGCGTGCTTGGCAGGCCCAGCGTCACTACAATCGTGTTGCCGGCAGGATTCTGCACGATGTAGTTGTCTTCGCGCAGGTTGTTTGGCGGCGTGAGCTTTTCTTTGCTGCAGATCTTGGCGCTGATCTGCGTGCCGATCGCGATCGGCGCGGGGTTGGCTTTGCGATCGTCGTTTGGCTCATACGCGTCGCAGCCGCGCTCCTGCGGCTGGGAGGTGTACGAGGCGAACGGCGCGTAGGCTTTTGTCTCGGTTCGCTGTACCACCGGCGTGGCGGCGAACGGCTGGGCCTGGGCATTGCCGCTGACCGCGATGGCCTGCTGCGCGGGCTGGAATGTGTAGCCGCTGCGGTTGGGCGTGAGCGTGTAGCTGCCGGCCGCCACCCCGCTGATGGTGTAGCTGCCGGCGGCGTCGGTGGTGGCGCTGTCGCCCACGCCATCGTCGATCGTCACGCCGGCCAGCGGCGCGCCGCTCCCGTCGAGGATCACCTGCCCGCTGATCGTGTAGGTTGGCACGTCGGCGTTGAAGTTCAGGTTGGTCTGGTCGCCGCTGATCTGCAGGTTGGCGATCGATGGCGGGTTGAAGATGTAGCCGGCTTTGCTGGGCGTAATCGTGTACTGCCCGGCCAGCAGCCCGCCGATGCTGTAGCTGCCGTCGCTCTGCGTCGCGGTGCTCTGCGACCCCGCGCTGACCATGACGCCGCCAATGCCGCTCTGGCCACTCTTGTCGTACACATGGCCGCTGATGGTGTAGCGCGGCGCGCTGCCAAGCGCTAGCTTGCTCAGCACTGCGTCGTGGCCGCTGGCGTAGCTGCTGTCGTAGGCGCCCGAGGTTGTCGGGTAGTTTGACGAGGTGGTGAAGCCGGTGACGAACGGCGCTCCGTTGCGGTCGAGCGCAATGCCGTCGATCGAGTCGAGCGCTGCGCCTCCCAGGTAGGTGCCGTAGCTCAGCGTGGCGCCGCTGGCGTCGAGGCGCGCCACAAACCCGTCCTGCAGGCCCTTTGGCTGCGGCGCGAGGCTTCCAGCGCTCGTTGGGAAGTCGGCCGAGCTGGTGTTGCCCACAACGAATACGTCGCCATTGCTGACCACTGCCACGCCGGTGCCGAAATCTTCGTCTTTGCCGCCCAGGTACCGGGCGAACTCCAGCGTTTGGCCGCTCGCGCCGAGCTTCAGCACAATCGCGTCGTCGAGGCCGCCCGACTGCTGGCCGAACGCGCCCGGCGTCGCGGGGAAATCGGTCGATAGGCTATAGCCGGCCACGTACGCCGCGCCGCTGCCATCCACCACAATGCTCTCGCCGCGGTCGGTATTCGTGCCGCCGACATACGTGCCGTAGACCAGGCTGGTGCCGCTGCTGCTGAGCTTGACCACGAAAATATCTTCCAGGCCGTTGAAGCCAGGGTCGTAGCCGCTGGCGGGCAGAAAGATCGGCGACAGCGTGTAGCCGGTGATATAGGCCGAGCCGGCGGCGTCGACCGCGATATCGTTGCCCTGGTCGTTTTCGCTACCGCCCAGGTAGGTACTGTACACCAGCTGCCTGCCGTCGGCGCTCAGCTTGGTAACATACACGTCGAAGTTGCCGTTGTAGCTGGTGTCCAGCGCGCTGGGGCTGGTCGGGAAATTGCTTGAAGTCGTGCGGCCGGTTACATACGCCGCGCCGGCGCCGTCGATCGCGATCTCGAAGCCGCGCTCGTCGCCGCTGCCGCCCAGGTAGGTGCTGTATGCCAGGTCGCTGCCGTCGGGCCGCAGCTTGGCTATAAACGCGTCGCGGTTGATCTTGTCGACGCCGCTGCCGCTGGTGTCGTACGCGCCACTCGTGGTGGGGAAGTTGGACGACGCGGTGTAGCCCACCACATATGCCGCGCCGCTGGTATCGACCGCGATGCCGCTGATGTAGTCGACACTGTCGCCGCCGATAATCGCGGCGTAGGCTGGCGGCTGCCCGGCTTCCGCGGCCTGCTTGACGATCACGCCGTTGATGCCCGAAGGGTTGCTTTTGTACGCGCCGGGCGTGCTTGGGAACTGGCTCGAGTCCGACCAGCCGCCGATATATGCCGCGCCCTGGCTATCGACGGCGATTGCGTCGCCTTCGTCGTCGCCGCTGGCGCCGTACAGCGTACTGTAGCTCAGGTCGGCCAGCCCGCCGGCTGGCGCGGCGGCCGGGCGGTCGCCGCGCGCGAAGGGCGTGGCGATGGTGTCGCCGCTGGCGCTGGCGTACGCGTGTGTGCCGAGCGGCTGGCCATTGGCGCCAAGCAGCGCGGGCAGCGGTAGGCGGGCCTCGCCCAGCGCCGTGCCGATGCTGAGGGTGTCGCCGCTGATTAGCTGGCGGTCGCCGCCTTCGACGCGCATGCGCACCGCCGCAGGGTCGGCGCCGGGGTGGGCGATCATGCGTAGGCTCAGCTGCCCGTCCGCGCCGCCCAGCTCGAGGTCGATGCCGGGGTACAGATCGCGGTAGCGCACGCCGCCCCAGGCCGGCACGCCGGTGTGCCAGCCGCGCCGGTCGCTGCCAAGAAAAAACGATACGCGCGTCGCGATCGGGCCGAGCGGCTCGGGGCGCACCGGGCGGGCGCCGGGGAAGCTGACGCGCAGATTGACCTGGGTCGCGTCGCCGGCCAGCACGAGCCAGATCGCGTCGTCGGCCAGAAACAGGCTGGCGGCGCCGCCGCGCACGGCGAAGCGGGCGCGTGCGTCGAGCTGGCCGGCATTGGCGACAAACAGAAGTGGCGCGGCAGGGGCCGCAGGGCCGGCGGGCGCCGGGGCGAGCTGAGCGGCCTGCGCAACCCCGCCAACGAGCATCAGCATGGTAAGGCTCAGCAGCGCGAGCCAATCTGGGCACATTCGCAAGCGCACTGGTGGATCCTTAACCTCGGAGCCGCATATCGCAACGAGCAGTGCGGCTGCACACGCCGCTCGCTACGATGTACGGTCTGCCTGGTGATATTAGGCCGCCATGCCTGTGAAGGTACTGCGGCGCGGGCGTACAGTGGCGTACAGCCGCGGCGCGTAAGAGACTCGTCGGGCGGTGACGGCGGTTGTGTTCAATTCCGGGTACTCAGGTGAATGAGATTATAACATTGCGAGATGTGCTGTCAATCGGCCAGCGCAGCGCGCCCCGGCGCGGTATGCCACGCCGGGGCGCATCAGAAAGCCTGGGTATCGCTCGCGCCGCCTGGCGCTGGCGCGTTTGGCGCAAAAAAATGAAGAAAGTGTTATCTCGTTGCGTGCTAGATCGTCACCCCTAGCACATCGGCGACGGTGAAAATGTCTTTGTCGCCGCGGCCCGACAGGTTGATCAGAATGATCTGCTCGGGGCGCATCGTCGGCGCAAGCTTGATCGCCTCGGCCACGGCGTGGGCGCTCTCGAGCGCTGGGATGATACCCTCGAGCCGCGAAAGCCGCTGGAATGCGTCGAGCGCCTCGGCGTCGGTGGCCGAGGTGTAGAACGCGCGCTCGTCGTCGTGCAGCATTGCGTGCTCAGGGCCGACTGCGGCGTAGTCGAGCCCGGCCGAGATGCTGTGCGTCAGCGCGATCTGGCCGTCGTCGTCTTGCAGCACATACGAGCGCGTGCCCTGGAACACACCGAGGTGCCCGCCCGAGAAGCGCGCCGCGTGCTCGCCGAGCGCCGGCCCGCGCCCGCCGGCCTCGACGCCGCGCAGGTCGACGTGCTCATCGTCGAGAAAGGCGCTGAAGATGCCGATCGCATTCGAGCCGCCGCCGACGCAGGCGAGCACCACGTCGGGCAGGCGCCCGGCCGCCTGCACAATCTGCTCGCGCGCCTCGCGGCCGATCACGCTCTGGAAATCGCGCACCATCA
>CALLYN010000571.1 GCA_937858455.1 uncultured Kouleothrix sp. | reverse complement strand
GAGCACGCCAGCCGCGAGCGCCGGCAGCCGCGCGCGCACAAGCCCCGGCGGCGGGTCGTCACGCATTACGTCAATCTGGCTCATGGCTCACCTCCCGCGACCTGCTGGCGCTGCTCGGGCGGCACGTCGTCGATTGTCGCATTCTGGCTGAGCTGCAGCGCGCGGATGTAGGCGATAATCGCCCAGCGATCCTCGGGCGCCACGCGCGCGGCGTAGCCGTACATGCGGCCGTAGCCGTTGGTGATCACGTCGAAGAAATGCCCCACGGGCGCGTCGCGCAGGCGCTGCTGGTGAAACGAGGGCGGCGGCGAGAGCCCGCGCTGCACGATCATGCCCGCGCCATCGCCCACCAGGCCGTGGCAGGGCGCGCAATAGATGTCGTAGCGCTCGTGCCCGCGCTCGAGCGTCGCGCGCGCGATCGGGAACGGAAACTCGGTCGCGTCCTGGCCGTTGGCCTTGCCGGTGTACAGCAGCGTGTCGGATTCGAGCATGCCCAGCGCCACGGTGCCCGAGATCACCTCGCGCTCGGAGCGCGCGTCGGCGTAGAAGCTGCTCGGCTCGTAGACCTTGACGCGCGCCTCGCGGCGCATGTTCTCGCCGCAGGCCACCAGCACGAGCCCGGCGCAGAGCGCGAGAAAGCCTGCTACCAGCGCTTGTCGCCCCATCGAGTCCCTCCTGGCCTGTGGCGGCCTGCATGCTTGACCAGCTGCTCACCACGCAACCTCATCGACGCGCAGCGGCGCCAGGCTTTCGAGAAAGCGCCGCGTCGCGTCCGGCTCGAACGCCGGGTCGCTCGCGCGCACGCACAGAAAAAAGCGGTCGCGCGAGGCCAGCCGGAAGCCGGGCAGGTTGAACGCCGGGTGGTATGGCTCGGGCAGGCCGTTCAGCCAGAGCATGCCGATCACCGCCGTCAGCGCCGCGCCCAGCACGGTCGTCTCGAACGTCACCGGGATGAACGCCGGCCAGCTGTTCAGCGGGCGCCCGCCGATATTCAGCGGGTAGTCGAACGCCATGGTCCAGAGCTGCAAAAGGTAGCCGGCCGCGCCGCCGAGCGCGCCGCCGATCAGCACCAGCAGCGGCAGGCGCGTGTGTGCCTGGCCAAGCGCCTCGGCCAGGCCCTCGACGGGGTAGGGCGCGTAGGCGTTCAGGGCGCGGTAGCCGGCCTCGGCGGCGCGGCGCGCGGCCGCCACCAGCCGCTCGGGCTGGTCGAACTCGGCCATCAGGCCATAGATTGCGGGCGTCTCGTGTTCCATGCTTCCCCCAGCCAGTCGCCAGTCATACCAAATTCGCTTGATTACGTACACTTTGGTGGGGGTTTGGGGGCGGCTTCGCCGC
>CALLYN010000570.1 GCA_937858455.1 uncultured Kouleothrix sp. | reverse complement strand
ATCTGCTGGAGCAGCGCGTGGTTCTGGCTGAGCAGCGCGCCCAGCGCCGCGATCTGGCCACCGGCCAGGCAGCCGCGCGCGGCCGCAACCAGCGCGCCAACCTCGTCGAACAGCGCCTCGTAGCGCGGCGGGTCGGCCTGCCAGCGCCGGCGCACCTCGCCCACAGGCGCGTGCGTAGCGCTGCGCACGCCGGTGTCGCCGATCAGCAGCGTGAATGGGGCGGCGATGGCGATGGGCTCGATCAGCGGAGTAGCGCTCGGGCCGGCCGAAGGCCGCGCGTCCGGAGTGCCGGCGTGTGCCGCTGGATGTTCGGCCCGCGCCCGCTGGAACCAGATCGGCTGCTCGTAGGCCACCACGGTGTTGTCGATGCCGCTCGGCGTGCCGTGGAAGCGCCGCTCGCTGGCGTACACCAGCGCCGAAACCTCGGCGGGCGCGAGCTGGCGGCGCTGCTGCTCGGCCAGGGCGCGCACCAGCGCCGTAGCCACGGCGGCGCCGCTGCCCATGCCGCTGGCGATCGGAATGCCCGAGGTAATCGCCACGCGTATATCGGGGAAGGGCGGCGCGCAGCCGAGCCGCGCGAGCGTACTGGCAATCAGCTCGTTCAGCGGGTTGCTTATGTCGTCGCCGAGCGCCCAGCGCTGGCGTAAGTCGTGCGCGACGACGACGACGCCGCTGCGCAGCTGGGAGGGCGCGATGCGCGCATAGGCGCGGATGCTCGCCAGCGGCAGGGCGATCGCCGGGCGGCCGTACACCACGGCGTGCTCGCCGCAGAGGATCAGCTTGGCAGGGGCGCTAGCGATGATCGCAGGCATAGCTACGAGGCCGGGTCGACGATCGAGCCCATGAACAGTATCACGCCGGTTCGCTCGTCGCGGATCGCGCAGAAAAACGGGCGATCCACCACCATGCTGAACGACTTCTGGGGCATGAACGAGGCGCGCAGCATGCCGACGGACGTGGCGGCGGCGGCCTCGGTGCCCTCCTCATTCACCTCGACAAAGGTTTTGTGGCGCACCTCGTCGATCTTGAGGCGCGTGCCGTCGCGGGCCATCGCGCCGAAGTCGGCGCGCGGCTCGAAGGCGATGCCCATGCCCAGCGCTTTGAGTGCGTCGTTGAGCTTGGCGGCGTACTCGGCGCGGAAGCGCGGCAGCGCCAGCCGGCCCTCGGCTTGGGCGAAGCGGCCCATCCACGCATCCCAGCTTTTCGCCGTCAGGCTGCGCGAAAACGCGCCCAGGCTCGATTCCGGGCGCGGCAGAAAGACGTACATGCACACGCGGCCGCCGCCGTACGGCAGGCTCACAGCCTGAAACGCGCGGTCTTCGTAGTAGCGAAAGCGGCCGCGCTGCGCCATGAGCGGGTGCTGGATCTGGCGGCCGTCGCCGCAATTGAATGGCGCCTCGTGCGTCAGCTGCCGGCTGAATGGCTCGGTCCAGCTGCCTTTGAAGTAGATCGCATTCACCAGCAGCAGCAGCGTGTCGCGGTCGAGCTGCTCGACGATCTTGCTGATCTTGCCGCGGGTATGCTCGGCGACCCAGCCATTCACCACTGCGGCGGCCGGGCCGTGTGCGAAGTCGAGCGGGCGGATGGCGGCCTGGTAGGCGCCCTCGGCGGCGCTCACGAACTCGCCGCTGAGCTGGAATGCGTCGCTGACCCACAGCGCGTTGGCAATCGCCAGCTCGACGTGCGGGTCGATCTGGCCGAGCTGGTGAGCCAGGTCGGCATTCGCCTGGTTGATGTCGTCGGCGTCGGCGTCGCCGAGCGCTAGCGCGCCGGCCATGGCGCGGCGCGTCTCGCCGCGCGCGCCGTTGTACACCATGGCCAGCGCCAGCGCCACGCTGGCGGGCGAGATGAACAGATTTTTGCCGTGGCTGTGCTCGGCCAGCTGCGCGAATAGCTTGCATGCGAAGGCGGTTCCGGCCGATGCGACCTGGCTGCCTTTGATCATCGCGAACCTCCCCGCGACGCCGGCGAACGATACGGGCGACAAAGGCGGCCCGGCGGGCCGCCTCTGCGGGCGTATTGTAGCACAGAATAGGGGTCACGCACTTGCGTGATTCGGCTTCCTCACGGTGCGAGTTTGAGCCTGCGGCAGCATGGTACTTGGTCATCTTCTGTGTGCGGTGTTTTCGGGCTCCGCGCGAAAAAACCGCACACGATACGGAGGAGGGCAGCGCTCTGCCGAAAGCTGAGCGCGCCAACCGCGTTTGCCCTAACAGAAATTTAGTACAGCTTGCCCTCGCGCTTGGCGCCGGTGTAGTCGACATACACCACCTTGGTTTCGGTGTAGAAGTCGAATACCTCGGTGCCCTGCTCGGTGGGGCCTACGGCGGTGGCCTTGGTGCCGCCGAACGGCACCTGTGCCTCACCGCCGAGCGTCGGCGAGTTTACGTGGGTCATGCCGGTCTCGATCTCGTCGATATAGCGGAACATGCGGATGGCGTCGCGGGTGTAGATGCTCGACGTGAGGCCAAACGGCGAGTCGTTGGCGGCGGCCATGGCCTCGTCGAAGTTTTCGACACGGATGACCGACAGCACCGGGCCGAAGATTTCTTCCTGGGCGATCCGCATCTCGGGCCGCACCCGGTCGAACACCGTCGGCTCGACGAAGTAGCCGTTCGCCAGCGCCCCGGCCGAGGCGCGCTGGCCGCCGCACAGCAGCTCGGCGCCCTCGCCGCGGCCGATGTCGATGTAGCTCAGCACGCGCTCGAGCTGCGACTCGCTGACGATCGGGCCTATGTCGACATCGGCGTCGAGGCCGCTGCCCAGGCGCAGCTTGGCGGCCGCGTCGGTAAGCCGCTCGAGAAATGCGTCGGCGACGGGGTGTACTAGGATCACCCGGCTGGTAGCGGTGCAGCGCTGGCCGGTGCTGCCGAACGCGCCCGACACCACGCCGGCCACCGCCAGGTCGAGGTCGGCGTCTTCCAGCACGATCACCGGGTTTTTGCCGCCCATCTCGCACTGCGCCGCGATGCCGCGCCGCGCAGCCTGGGCGTAGATCGCCATGCCGGTGGGCGTCGAGCCGGTGAACGACACGCACTTCACGGCCGGGTGGTCGATAAACGTGGTGCCGACGTCGGCATCGCCGTGCACCATGTTCAGCACCCCGTCCGGCAGGCCTGCGTCGGCGAAGCACTGCACCACCAGCCCGGATGTCTCGGGGGTAAGCGGCGAGGGCTTGAACACCACGCTGTTGCCGGCCACCAGCGCCGGGGCGATCTTCCACACCGGAATGGCAACCGGGAAGTTCCAGGGTGTGATCAGCGCGGCCACGCCGCGCGGCACGCGGATGGTGTAGCCAAAGTTGTTTGCCAGCTCAAGCGGAATGGTCTGGCCGCTCAGGCGCCGGCCGTGCGCGCCGCTGAACTCGGCCACATTGATCGAGCGGTTCATCTCGCCCTGGGCCTCGCTGAGCAGCTTGCCCTCTTCGCGCGCCAGCGCGCGGGCGATCGTGTCGCGGCGCTCTTGCATCAGCTGGGCCGCGCGGGAGACGATCGCGCCGCGGCGGGGCGCCGGCACGCGCCGCCA
>CALLYN010000569.1 GCA_937858455.1 uncultured Kouleothrix sp. | reverse complement strand
CACCCCCGGCAACGAAAGCGGCGCCGCGACCGCCGCGCTGGCGCTGCGCGCGCTGGCGGCCCTGCTCGACCGCTGCCGGCTCGACCGGCTGACGCGCAACCAGCACATCCTGTTCCGGCTCGGCGAGCTGATCGCCTACGCCGAGACAGCCGCGATCTTCGCCGAGCGCGCCGCCAACAACCCGACTGTGGCCACGCCGCTGGCCCCCGAGACGCTGCGGGTGATGGCGCGCATCCACGCGCGCGATGCCGCGCTGAAGGTGGCCAACGACGGGCTGCGCTGGGCGATCGGCGCAGGCCAGACCGACGCGAACCTGCCCGGCTCGCTCGACCTCCCGGCGATCTTCGCGGCCCAGGCCGGGCTGATCGACGATATGAACCTGGTGGCCGGCAAGCTGATCGAGGCGTTCCCCGCCGAGTAGCCAGCTGGCGGTGGGCGGTAAGCAGTTCGCGATGCAGGTAATCAATTCGCGGTGAGCTGCCTACTGCCCACTGCCGGCTACTCTAAGGAGTGATTATTATGAACTCAACAGCCGATCGCGCGATCGCGATCGTTGGCCTCGGGGCGATCTTGCCGGATGCGCCGAACGCGCCAGCATACTGGAAAAACATCCTCGCCAAGCGCTACAGCATCACGGAAGTGCCTTCCGAGCGTTGGAGCGTGGCGAGCTACTATGATGCCGACCCTGCCGCCCCCGACAAAACCTACAGCAAGATTGGCGGCTGGGTGCGCGGCTTTACCTTCGATTGGCAGCGCTTTCGCATCCCGCCGAAGGTGGCCGCCGCGATGGACGAGGGCCAGCAGTGGGCGGTGACGATCGCCGCCGAGGCGCTGGCCGACTACGGCTACCCCGACCGGCCGCTGAACCTCGAGAACACCGGGGTGATCCTCGGCACGGCGATGGGCGGCGAGCTGCACTACCAGACGAACCTGCGGATCTCGTTCCCCGAGTATGCCCGCGCGCTCGAGGCCGTGCCCGAGTTTCAGCACCTGCCGGCCGAGGCCCGCACCGCGATGCTGGCGCGCTGGCACGAGCAGATCGAGCGGCGCTTCCCGCCGATCACCGAAGACTCGATGCCCGGCGAGCTGCCGAATATCGTGGCCGGGCGCGTGGCGAATGTGCTGAACCTGCGCGGCCCTAGCTTCATCACCGACGCGGCCTGCGCCTCGACGTTCGCGGCCTTCGACGCGGCCGTCGAGCTGCTGCTGCAGAACCAGTGCGACGCGGTGCTCACCGGCGGCGTCGACCGCAACATGGGCGTCTCGACGTTCGTGAAGTTCTGCAAGATCGGCGCGCTCAGCGCCACCGGCACGCGCCCGTTTGGCGATGGCGCCGATGGCTTTGTGAT
This sequence comes from uncultured Kouleothrix sp., assembly GCA_937858455.1. Taxonomy (GTDB): domain Bacteria; phylum Chloroflexota; class Chloroflexia; order Chloroflexales; family Roseiflexaceae; genus Kouleothrix. The sequence continues at coordinate 4,075 of CALLYN010000569.1, read as the reverse complement.
GGGCGAGGGCGCGGCGATGTTCTTGCTCAAGCGCCTGGCCGACGCCGAGCGCGACGGCGATAAGATCTACGCGGTGCTGCGCGGCATCGGCGGCTCGAGCGACGGCAAGGGCAAGGGCATCACCGCGCCAAACCCGGTCGGGCAGGTGCTGGCGATCCAGCGCGCCTGGCACGACGCCGGGCTGGACCCGGCCACCGCCACGCTGGTGGAGGCCCACGGCACCAGCACCAAGGTCGGCGACGTGGTCGAGGTCGAAAGCCTCACCAAGGTGTTCGGCGGCGCCGAGCGCGGCCGGATCGCGCTTGGCTCGGCCAAGAGCAATGTCGGCCACCTGAAGGCCGGCGCCGGCGCGGCCGGCCTGCTGAAGACGGTGATGGCGCTGCACGACAAGGTGCTGCCGCCGACGCTGAATTCCGAGAAGCCCAACCCGAATATCAACTTCGGCGCCACGCCGTTCTACCTGAACCACGAGCCGCGCGAGTGGCCGCAGCCGGCGGGCTACCCGCGCCGCGCCGCAGTCAGCGCCTATGGCTTCGGCGGCACCAACTTCCACCTGGTGGTCGAGGAGTATGTGCCGGGCATGTTGAAGACGAGCGACCGCACCCAATTTACAGGCGCGGGTGCTGACCAGCGGCCAACGGCCAACGGCCAACGCGCGGCGTCAGATGATAGCTCGCGTTCGTCGTTTGGTGGCCCCTCGCCGGCCCCGAAGCCCATCCGCGGCATCCTCGCGCTGGGCGCCGACACGCCGGTGGCGCTGAAGGACGCGCTCGACGAGGCGTTTCGCAAGGTCGAGGCCGGCTGGACGCCGCCGATCGCCACGCCAGCGCCCGAGGTGCTGAGCGCCAGCGAGCGCCTGGTGATCGACTTTGGCTCGCACGACGAGCTGCTCGACAAGATCGTGAAGGCGCGCAAGGCCGCCGGCTTCGATAACCCGGCCGCGTGGAAGGCGCTGCAGGCTCAGGGCGTGTTCCGTGGCAGCGGCGCCGCAGCCGGCAAGGTGGCATTTCTGTTCCCCGGCCAGGGCAGCCAGTATGTCAACATGGGCCGCGAGCTGGCGAGTGTCTCGCCGGCCGTGAAGGCGGTGTTCGACGAGGCCGACCAGGTGATGACGCCGATCCTCGGCAAGCCGCTCACCAGCTATATCTTTGTGGATGGCGACGACCCGGCGGCGGTGAAGAAGGCCGAAAAAGACCTGATGCAGACGGCGATCACCCAGCCGGCCATGCTCACGCTCGATGCGGCGATCCACCGGCTGCTGGCCGAGTATGGCTTCGCGCCCGACATGGTGATGGGCCACTCGCTTGGCGAGTACGCCGCGCTCACCGCCGCCCAGATCATGCCGCTGGCCGATGCGCTCGAGGCCGCCGCCGCGCGCGGCGCCGAGATGACCAAGGTGAGCATGGGCGACAACGGCTGGATGGCCGCGGTGATGGCCCCGCTCGACGTGGTGCAGCAGACGCTGCAATCGATCGACGGCTACGTGGTGGCCGCGAACATCAACAGCTACGGCCAGGCCGTGATCGGCGGCGCGAGCAAGGCCGTCGAGCAGGCGATCGAGCTATTCACGCAGAAGGGCTTCCAGGCCCAGCGCATCCCAGTGAGCCATGCCTTCCATACCAAGATCGTCGCCCCGGCCTCGAAGCCGCTGCGCCAAGTGCTCAACCGGCTGCGGATCGCGCCGCCGAAGCTGGCGCTGGTGGCGAACGTGACCGGCGAGCTGTACCCCACCGATGTCGAGGGCATCAAAGACATCCTGGAGCTCCAGATCGCCTCGCCGGTACAGTGGGTCAAGGGCCTCGAGACGCTCTATGCCAATGGCGCGCGCACGTTCGTGGAGGTTGGCCCGAAGAAGGCGCTCAAGGGCTTTGTCGACGACGTGCTCGGCAGCAAGCCGGGCGTGGTCTCGCTGTTCAGCAACCACCCCAAGACGGGCGAGCTGGCGAGCTTCAACCAGGTGCTGTGCGGGCTGTACGCGGCAGGGTACGGCGTACGTGAGAACCAAGAACCAAGAACCGAGAATCCGGGGCCGGCGCAAGACCAAGGACGAAAGATGAAAGAAGCCCTGCCGGCCGTGAATGCCGCGGCGGTGGCCGCTGTCGCGGTGCCGGTTCCGCAGGCTGCTCCTACCCGGCGAGCAGAGGAAACGACCATGGCATATGGAAATGGGCAGCCGGCCCTACAATCGGTTGAGGCGCTCGGCCAGCTGCTGGCCCAGGCGCTGCAGGGGCTCAGCGCAGCCCCTAGCCCGCAGCCCGCAGCCGCGAGCACCTACGACCGCAACGCGGTTCCGCTCGGGTCGGTGGTGATCAGCGGCACCGGCCTGGGTCTGCCCGGCGCCGAGAAGCCGGTGATGGATCCCGACAACGCCCTGCGCATCCTGCGCGGCGAGCAGTTCATCGACCTGATCCCCGAGCGCTTCCGCAAGCGCATGCTCGCCAAGCGCGTGACGCGGCTGGTGAAGGGCGCCGACGGTGGCGGCGAGTTCGAGACGCTCACCGACAGCGACGAGATGATCAAGCTGGCGGCGCGCCCCGGCGCGTTCGACCTGGCCGACGAGTATGGCGTGCCGGCGAAGCTGCTCGAGGCGCTCGATATTACCACCCAGCTGGCCATCGCCGCTGGCCTCGACGCGCTGCGCGAGGCCGGCATCCCGCTGGTGCAGACGTATCGCAAGACCAGCAAGGGCACGTTCCTGCCCGAGCGCTGGCTGCTGCCCGAGCCGCTGCGCGACGAGACGGGCGTGATCTTCGCGAGCGCGTTTCCCGGCGTCGACCGGATGGCCGACGAGTTTGCGCGCTTCTACGCCTGGGAAAATCGCCGCGCCCAGCTGGCCGAGCTGGAAGACCTGCGGCGCTATACCAACGACCCGGCCACGGCGCAGGAGATCGGCCGGCGCATTGGCGCGCTGCGCGCCGAGATCGAGCGCGAGCCATACCAGTTCGACCGGCGCTTCCTGTTCCGCATCCTGGCGATGGGCCACAGCCAGTTCGCCGAGTATATCGGCGCGCGCGGCCCGAATACGCACGTCAATGCCGCCTGCGCCAGCACCACCCAGGGCGTGGCCCTGGCCGAGGACTGGATCCGCTCGGGGCGCTGCCGCCGCGTTCTGGTGGTGGCCGCCGACGACGTGACCGGCGAGAACCTGATGGAGTGGATCGGCGCGGGCTTCCTGGCGACCGGCGCCGCCGCCACCGACGACCGGGTTGAGCAGGCCGCGCTGCCGTTCGACCGCCGCCGCCATGGCACGATCCTCGGCATGGGCGCCTGCGCCCTGCTGGTCGAGAGCGAAGACGCCGTGCGCGAGCGCGGCATGCGCGGCGTGGTCGAGCTGCTCAGCAGCGAAACCGCCAACAGCGCATTCCACGGCACGCGCCTCGACGTCGCGCATATCTCGCAGGTGATGGACCGGCTGGTGACCGCCGCCGAGCGCCGCTTCGGCCTCGACCGGCGCGCGTTCGCCGCGCAGACGGTGTTCGTATCGCACGAGACATACACTCCCGCGCGCGGCGGCAGCGCCGCCGCCGAGGTCACGGCGCTGCGCCAGACGTTTGGGCCGGCCGCCGGCGAGATCGTGATGGCCAATACCAAGGGCTTCACCGGCCACCCGATGGGCGTGGGCATCGAGGACGTGATCGCGCTCAAGATCCTCGAGCACGGGATCGTGCCGCCGGTGCCGAACCTGAAGGAGATCGACCCCGATCTCGGCGAGCTGACCCTGAGCCGTGGCGGGCGCTACCCGGTGCAGTACGCCATTCACCTGGCGGCCGGCTTCGGCTCGCAGATCGCGATGACGCTGACCCGCCGCATCCCCGGCTCGCTCGACCGCGTCGACAGCCGCGCGCGCTATACGCGCTGGCTGGCCGATGTGAGCGGCTACGACCGCGCCGAGACCGAGGTGGCGAAGCGGGTGCTGCGAGTGGTGGCGCAGGGCGCGCCCAGCCGCTCGCCTGTGCCAAGCGTTTGGCAGTATGGCACCGGCCCGGCGCTGCGTACGCTTGTGGCCGCCGATGGCGCCGGCAACGGCTACCACCCGGCGCCGCTGAGCCTGGAGCCGGCCGCGCCAAGCCGCGCG
>CALLYN010000568.1 GCA_937858455.1 uncultured Kouleothrix sp. | reverse complement strand
AAGGTCGCTCGTGATGCCGTGGCTGCATTTGCCCGCCGCCTCGGCTGCGACCGCGAGCGTGTCGAAGATCTGAAGACCGCGCTGGGCGAGGCGTGCATCAACGCGATCGAGCACGGCAATGCGCGCCGGCCCGGCCTGCGTGTCGATATTCAATGCACCGGCGCCGCCGACCGGCTCACCGTCGAGGTGTGCGACAGCGGCCTGAATCGCTATACGGGCGATCTGCCAGCGGCCGGGATCGATCTCAAGCTGCGCGGGCTGGCGCCACGGCGCGGCATGGGCCTGATGATGATCTCGCAGCTCGTCGATGAGGCCGGCTTCACCGAAAGCCACGAGGGTGGCAATCGGTTCCGGCTCGTGTTATACTTCCGCAAAGCTTAGGGGAGAGTTTCTATGCTGGAAGATGAGCTGAACGTCAGTACGCGCGAGCGCGACGGCGTGGCAATTATCGATCTGGTCGGCGATGTCACTACATTTGCCGAAGAAAAGATTAACAGCGCCTACGCGCAGGTGACGGGCCAGGGCGCCCGGCATATTCTGCTGAACTTCCGCCAGAACGATTATATCAACAGCGCTGGCATCGCGATCTTAATCGGGATTGTCACCGAGGTGAACCGCAACAGCCAGAAGCTGGCGGTCAGCGGGCTCTCGCAGCACTTCCAGAAGATCTTCCGCATGGTCGGCCTGGCGCAGTACGCCGATATCTACCAGGACGAGGAAGAGGCGATCAGCGGCTTCACGGCCGCAGCAGCCTGATCTGCGCGCCTACGGCGCGCGGCGGGCGGATCGCCTCGCCTTGGGCCCAGCGACCTGCGCTGATCACGGCTCGTAGATGTCAATTCCGGCCCCTTCGGCTACTTCCCCGATTGCCCAGATCGTCTCGCCTGCTGCGGCGAAGCGCTCGCATAGCGTGGCGGCCTGCGCCGCCGGAACGGCCAGCAGTAGCCCCCCCGATGTCTGTGGGTCGAACAGCAGCTGGGCGAGCGCCGCGTCAACCCCTGCCCCCAGCCGAACCACCCCTTCCGCCTCGAGGTAGCTGCGGTTGCGCGCCAGCCCGCCCGGCAGGATGCCCTGCTGGGCATAGTCGCGCGCGCCAGGCAGCAGTGGCACCCGCGCAGCCGCGATCCGCAGGCCCACGCCGCTGTTGCGCGCCAGCTCGTCGGCGTGGCCGAGCAGGCCGTAGCCGGTGATGTCGGTGGCGCTGCGCAGCGCGAACTCAGCCGCCAGCTCGGCCGCGCGCCGGTTCAGCCTGGTCATGCTGGCGACTGCGGCGGCCAAGTCGGCGTCGCGCGCAAGGCCGCGCTTGTGCGCTGTGGTGATCACGCCGGTGCCGAGCGGCTTGCTGAGCAGCAGCACGTCGCCGGGGCGCGCGCGCGCCTTGGCGGTGATGCGATCGGGGTGTACCAGGCCGGTGACGCATAGGCCATACTTGGGCTCGGCGTCGATCACGGTGTGGCCGCCGGCCACCACCGCCCCGGCCTCGGCAACTTTGTCGGCGCCGCCCTGCAAGATCGCGCTGATTGTCGCGGCCGGCAGATCCTCGGGGAAGCCGGCGATCGCCAGCGCCATGATTGGCCGCCCGCCCATCGCGTACACGTCGCTGAGCGCGTTGGCGGCGGCAATCGCGCCGAAGGTGTAGGGGTCGTCGACGATCGGCGGGAAGAAATCGACCGTCTGCACCAGCGCGGTGTCGGGCGCGATCTGGTATACCGCCGCGTCGTCTTTCACGTCGAGGCCGATCAGCAGGTTGGGGCTATTGGGCAGTGTGAGCGAGCGCAGAACCTGCGCCAGGGCGCCGGGGCCCATCTTGGCGGCTCAGCCGGCGCACGACGCCAGCTCGGTCAGGCGCTTGATCTCTTCTCGGCTGTGCATTGCTTGGTCGCTTCCTCTTGGTGGCCCGAGCTACGCGCTCGGCGTTGTTGCCTTCGGCAGGGTAGGATATGCTGTGCCGCAGGCAGCGCTGCCGGGCGCATTATAGCAAATATCGCGCGCCATCAGCGCCCGGCGCTCTTTTCCCGCACGCGGGAGTGGCGATGGTTGTGCGGTGTGGCAGTTTCGGCGCAGCCGAAACCGCCACACCGCAGAGCATTGAGCACAGAAGCGGCGCAGGCCATCCGGCCACGAGTATGGTATACTGCCGCCGAGGTTCTCGCGAAGGGGAAGCTGCCATGCCGCCAATCGCGCTCTTTGTCGTCTTTGTGCTGCTGATCGCCGCCGCGCTGGTAGCGGTGTGGCGCTACTGGATGGGCCTCGCGCGGGTATCGCCCGAGGAAGAAGCCTACGACGAGCGCATGGCCGCGCTGAACGAGCGGCAGGCCAACCGGATCAGCGACGACTTTCTGACGCAGCCGGTCAGCGATGAGGACGCCTGGCAGATAATGGTGCGGCGTGGCAAGCGCATTACGACGCGCGGCCGGCGCCAGCGCCGCGACACCCGCCCGCGCGCCACGCAGCCGCG
>CALLYN010000567.1 GCA_937858455.1 uncultured Kouleothrix sp. | reverse complement strand
GCCGCGCCTGTGCGTGCGGGCGCAGCGCTTCCGTCGATCGTGGTGCTGCCGCCAGATCTGCCGCACTGCAGCAGCTGCGACGCGCCGCTGCTGCGCGTGGGGGCGCGCTTCTGCGCCGAGTGCGGCGCGGCGCAAATGCCTGAGCCGGCTGTGGCGACGCGCAGCTTCTGCGACCAATGCGGCCGCCCGATGCGCGCCGGCGCGAATTTCTGCGCAGGCTGCGGCGCCACCAAACCTACCAGCTTGCATCCCGCCAACTTGTAACTGGCCACCTGTATTATTCGGAGCAGCCATGAACAAAACCATGCAGATCTACTATACCGCCGTGTTGGGCGCGCTGGGCGGCCTGGCGGGCTGGTGGCTCATGGGTAGCCTGCCGACTGGCGCGTGGAATGTGTGGCTGGCGTACCCGCTGGTGGGCCTGGGGCTGGGCGCGTGCATTGGCGGCTGCCTGGCCGCCACCGACGGCGCGATTGTCAAGCGCAGCGCCGGACGGGCGCTACGCGACGGGCTCGCCGGCGCGCTGACGGGTGGGCTGGCAGGGCTGGCCGGGCTGCTGCTGGCCGAGGCCGGGTTTCTGGCGATCGGCGGCGGGCTGCTGGGGCGCACGCTGGGCTGGATGGCGCTGGGCGGGCTGATCGGGCTGAGCGATCTGCTGGTGCGCCGGCGGCTCAACCGCGCGCTCTATGGCGGGCTGGGCGGGCTGGTCGGCGGCCTTACCGGCGGCGCGCTGTACGAGCTGCTGACGCAGGCGTTTCTGGCGCGCAGCGATCGCGCCCAAATCGTCGTTGGCGCGGTTGGCCTGATCGTGCTGGGCGCCTGCATTGGCGCGCTCATCCCGCTGGCGCGCCAGGTGCTCGCCCGCGGCGAGCTGCGCGTGCTCAGCGGCGAGCAGGCTGGGCTGGTGCGCGAGGTGACCGACACCGCCACGATTGGCCGCGACGATGGCTGTGATGTGTACCTGCCCGACCGCTCGCTGGCCTGGCGCCACGCGCTGGTGCGGCGCAGTGGCGCTGGCTTCGCTCTTGAAGTGCTGCCTGGCGCCGAGCAAGGCGCGCTGATCGGCGGGCAGGTAGTGGCGCCAGGCGCGGCGCTGCCGCTCCACGGCGGCGAGCAGATCCAGCTTGGCGAAACCCGGCTCGAGTTTCTTGAGCGCGGCTGAGCGCGGCATCAAAGTTGCTCTGCTTCGCCAGAATGCGATTTGTAGAACGGAGGAGCTTGTGAAGCAGAAGCGGAAACAGAAGCTCTCGGGTAAGCCGCCGAAGGACGCTGGCTTGGCGGATGAGCGCTCCAAGCGCGGCCAGGCTGGTGGTGCCAGCCCTGCCGATCAGCTTGGCGCCACCGAGCAGGATGTTCAGCCACTCACACCGCCGCCAGCCGATACGCCCGAGCGCCAGCCGATGCTTCCGCGCAAGCGCTATGTGAGCGACGCCGAGGACGAGATCGACCCGGCCGACGAGCTGACGCCTGGCTAGCCTGGCGTCAGCTCGTCGCTTGAGGAAGCCGAAGAGCGCAACTGCGTAAATCCTTTTGGCATCAACTCATACTTACCTGAGCTCGGGGGTAGCAATGCTGCCCCCGAATTTCTTTTGCCGCGTGTTTGTGGGCGAAAGGATGGTTGCGTTGACGCGCCGCTGGCTCTGGCGTATAATACACTTGAACACTTGCTCAATTGATATATTGAGAAGCTGTTTGAAATCAGTATTATGACTTACGCAGTTGGCGCATTTGCCTTCGGCAGAGCAGTACTATGCTCCGTATCGTGTGCGATTCTTCCGCGCGGAGCACGGAAAACCGCACACGGAAGATGAAAAATACGCTGTTCGCTTGATCACGTATAGATTATGTTGCACTACGTGGCGAAGCCAGGTAGTGCAACATAATAAGAAATTTGGGGGCGGCGAAGCTGCCTCGAAACCCCTAGCAAAGTGTACGTAATCAAGCGAATGGCGAGCAGATCAAAGGAGCGCGCATGACTCTTCAAACAGTGACACTGGCGCGACCGAGCATTTTGCCGCAGAGCGCCGATTGCGATTGCTGCGCCGAGCATCTGGCGGCGGCGCTGCGTGCCTGCGCCGGCGTGGCGGTGGCGCGGCTCGATGGCGCGCAGCTGGTGCTCGAAGTCGAGCCGGGCCTGGCCGGTGCGGGCGCGGCCGAGCGGCTGGCACTGGCCGAAGGCCAGCGCATCGCCGCGCGCTACGATCACCCAGTGTTCGCGGTTGAAGGGATGGACTGCGCCGACTGCGCGCGCACATTTGAGCGCGCGGTCGAGCGGCTTGCCGGCGTTCACTATGCGAGCGTGAACTTCGCCGCGGCGCGGCTGCGGCTGGAGTACGACCGCGAGATGACGTCGGTCGAGGCAGTGCGCGCGCTGGCGCAGCGACTGGGCTACCGCCTGCAGGCCCCCGATGCGCTCGCTGCTGCGCCCGCGCTGGTGGGCGAAACATGCGCGCCTGGCGCGTGCGACTGTGCGCACGACGATGCGGATCACGACGGCCACGTGCACGATCACGCTCAGGCGCCGGCCGCCGAGGATCGCGCGCGCCGCATGCTGCCGGGCCTGCGCGCGTTTGTTCAGCAGCGCCCGCGCGACGTGCTGACACTGGCCAGCGGTGCGCTGATCGCAGTGGCCTGGCTTGGCGGGCTGCTGGGTATGCCGGCCGGTGTTTCTGCCGGGCTTTACGTTGCCGCGACGCTGGCCGGCGGGGCGCTGGTGGCGCGCGCCGGCTGGGCCGCGCTGATCGCCACTCGCAGCTTCGACATCAACCTGCTGATGACGATTGCGGCGCTGGGGGCGCTGGCGATTGGCGAGTACGCCGAGGGCGCGACGGTGGTGTTTCTGTTTGCGCTTGGTAACGCGCTCGAAGGCTACACCATGGATCGAGCGCGCCGCTCGATACGCCAGCTCATGCAGCTTGCGCCGGCTACCGCGCTGGTGCTGCGGCCGAGCGCCAGGCCCGCCGATGCTCAAGATCACCAGCATCCTACGCCAGGCTCGCAAGCCGAGCTTCGCGGCTCTTTCGACGAGGTGCGCGTGCCGATCGGCCAGGTTCGCGTCGGCGAGACGATTGCGATCCGCCCGGGCGACCGGGTGCCGCTCGACGCAGTGGTGCTGGCCGGCACGAGCGCCGTGAACCAGGCGCCGATCACCGGCGAGAGCATGCCGGTGGAGAAGAGTGCCGGCGCCGAGCTGTACGCCGGCAGCATCAACGGCGCCGGCGCGCTTGAGGCCCGCGTGACGCGCGTGGCGAACGACTCGACGCTGGCGCGGATCATCCACCTGGTCGAAGAGGCGCAGTCGCAGAAATCGCGCGCGCAGCGCTTTGTCGACGTGTTCGCGCGCCGCTACACCCCGGCGGTGATTGTGCTGGCGGTGCTGGTGGCGCTGCTGCCGCCGCTGCTGGCCGGCGGCGCGTGGGCGCTGTGGTTCTACCGCGCGCTGGTGCTGCTGGTGATCGCCTGCCCGTGCGCGCTGGTGATCTCGACGCCGGTGAGCATTGTCAGTGCAATCAGCGCTGCGGCGCGCGCCGGCGTGCTGTTCAAGGGCGGCGCGTCGCTCGAGGCAGCCGGCAGGTTGCGCGCGATCGCGTTCGATAAGACCGGCACGCTGACGGCGGGCAAGCCGGTGGTGACGGATGTTGACCCAATCGAGGGTGGCAGCCTGCGGCTCGTGGAGCACCGCGACGAATCGGCGATCTACAACCTGCAATCGGCAATGCTATCGCTTGCCGCGGCCGTCGAGCGCCGCTCGACGCACCCGCTGGCACGGGCGATCGTCGCTGCGGCCGAGGCGCGTGGCCTGGCGATCCCGGCCGCTTCTGGCCACCAGATGTCTGGTGGGCGCGGCGCGAGCGCGCTGGTGGAAGGGCGGGCCGCGCTTGTCGGCAACCGGGCGCTGTTTGGCGGCCAGCTGATCCCGGCCGAGCTCGACGCGCGCTACGCCGAGCTGGAGCGCTCCGGCCGCACCGCCATGCTGGTGTGCTACGACGGCGCGTTTCTGGGGGTGCTGGCCGCTGCCGACCAGGCCCGGCCCGAGAGCCGGGCGGCGGTTGCGGCGCTCAGGCGCCAGGGCATCGCGCACATTGGCATGCTCACCGGCGACGCCGCCGCAGTCGCCGCGCGTGTCGCGGATGAGGTTGTGGTTGACGAGGCGCGCGCCGGGCTGCTGCCCGAGCAGAAGCTGGCGGCGATCGGCGAGCTGGCCGCGCGCTACGGCAGCGTCGCGATGGTCGGCGACGGCGTGAACGACGCGCCGGCGCTGGCGCGCGCTACTGTGGGCATCGCGATGGGCGCGGCCGGCAGCGATGCCGCGCTCGAAACAGCCGACGTGACGCTTATGTCGGATGACCTTGGCAAGCTGCCATTCGCGATCGGCCTGAGCCGCGCGGCGCGGCGTGTGATTATGCAAAATGTGGTGTTCGCGCTGGCGGTGAAGGCCGTGTTTCTGGGAGCTACGCTCCTCGGCGCCGCGACGCTGTGGATGGCGGTGTTCGCCGACACCGGCGCGGCGCTGATTGTGATCGCGAATGGCATGCGGCTGCTGCGCTACCGGCCCGATTCTACGCAGTAGCCCAGCCGCCCCACGGCATCCAGCGCCGCGCGCCCGGCCGCGCGGGGTCGAGCGCGAACAAGCGCACCCAGCCGTTTTCGAACAGCGCGCGTACGCGCGGCTGCTCCTCGAGCACGCGCTCGATCCGCGCGCACGGCGCCTCGACGATCACGTGCAGCCGCAGCGGCTCGTGATACCAGCTGCCGTCGGGCGCGTAGACCGACTGAGCCGCCAGGCCGGTGCGCAGGTCGCCGCCATTCCCCAGCACCACGCCTAGCTCGCCGATGCGGTTGTGCAGCGCCTTGCTGCCACAGCCGAATACCCGGTTGTCGACGGTCGAGGCGAAGTACTGCCAGTTGATCCACGAGGCCACCACCATCGGCGCGCTCAGGATCAGCGTGAGGATCGAGCCGTCGTGGTCGCTGCTCCAGTCGTATTCGTGCAGAAAAGCGCGCCCTTGCAGGTCGACGCCGCGGGTGCGCGCGCGCGGCGCCGCGATAAACGCTGCGTTGCGCGCCAGCCCCCACTCGGGCCGCGTCTCCGACCAGTCG
>CALLYN010000566.1 GCA_937858455.1 uncultured Kouleothrix sp. | reverse complement strand
GGCTCGGCCACCACCGTGCCCTCGATCGCCAGCACCGTCTCGGCGCGCAGCGCGGCGAGCCGCGCGCTCAGCGCCGCGTCGTCGATGAAGATCTGCGCTAGGCCCTGGCCGTCGCGGAGGATGAGGAAGCTGAAGTTGCTGAGCAGCCGCAGGCGGTGCAGCCAGCCGGCCACGCGCACGCGCTCGCCAACGTGCGCGCCGAGCTGAGTCGTCCAGACTCGTTCCATGGTGACACCTCTCAAAGCTAAAAAGCCCCCACTCGCCGCGCGGACGAGGGGGACCTTCTCGTGGTGCCACCGCACTTCACCGCCGCCACGAGGTAATGGCGGCAGCCTTGGTGCCTGGTAACGGAGGCAGTCCGGCGGGGCTTACTTGCGGCAATGCTGTGTGGCATGGCCAGCGTTTTTCCCCGCGCTCAGGAGAGTCTTCGCAGCGCTTCGGCGCCGCCATCCCAGCATCGGCGGCTCTCTGGATCCGGTCGTCAGCTGCTACTTTGCTCCATCAACGCTTGTGCACGGCAGCATAGCAGAGCCGTTCGGCTCCGTCAATCGGCCAAAAGAAGGATGCTGGATGCGGCCAAAAGTACCGTGCTGCCGCAGGCAGCATGTACGCCATTCGCTTGATCACTTACACTTTCGTGGGGGTTTGGGGGTGGCGAAGCCGCCCCCAAATTTCTTATTGTGTTGCACGACGTGGCGAAGCCACGTCGTGCAACACAATCGAGAAGTGACCGAGCGAACAGCTATAAGTCCTATTGATATGCCCTGCCCGGCAAAGCCGGGCAGGGCATATCAAACAGAACAGGTTCAGACGGAGTTTGGTATTAGAAGTTATTCCAGAGCGCCTGGTTGTAGACCTCGTGGTGGAACTGGATCTCGCCCGTCTTGATGCGAGTGCCGAGCAGGCGCGGGCAGCGGTCGGCCGAGGCCTGCTTCAGGTCGGCATAGCGCGCGGCCACATCCTCGCCGTACAGCTCCTTGATATACGAGCTGGCGCGGAAGTTATCGATCGCGGTGTAGATATTGTCGGGCAGGTAGCTTTCGGTCTGGCGCACGCCCTCGGTGAGCGGGCCTTCGCTGCCGGTCTTCAGCAGCGTGTAGAGCACCAGGTACGGGTTTGCGTCGGGGCCGACCGAGCGCACCTCGACGCGGGCCGACTTCTCGTTGCCGATCGGGATGCGCACCATCGAGCCGCGGTCGACCGGCGAGGCCTTGATCTGGTTCGGCGCCTCGAAGTGCGGGTCGAGCCGGCGGTATGCGTTCACGCTGGCGTTGAGCGCGAGGCAGATATCGTTAGCGCTGGTGAGGATGCGGTCGATGAACGACCAGCCGTTGTCCGAGAGGCCCTCGGCGCCGGTGCCATAGAACTGGTTCTTGCCGTCCTTGGTGATCGACAGGTTGGTGTGCATGCCGTTGCCGTTCACGCCGGTGACGGGCTTGGGCAGGAAGCTGGCGGTCATATCGAGCGAGTAGGCCACCTGGCGGCAGATCAGCTTGTACAGCACGATCTGGTCGGCGGCGATCGAGGCCTCGGTGTACGAGTAGTTCACCTCGAACTGCGACGGCGCCACCTCGGGGTGATCCTTCTCGTTGGCGAAGCCCATGGCGCGCTGCACCTCGGCGACGGTGTCGATAAACGAGCGCAGTGGGTCGCCCGGCAGCGAGTGGTAGTAGCCGCCCTCGTTGACGAAATCGAACCTTCGGGTCTCGTAGTAGCGGCGCTCGGCGTCGCGGCCCTTGAACAGGAAGCCCTCGATCTCGTTAGCGGCGTTGAAAGTCAGGCCCTGGTTGGTATAGGCGTCGGCGGCGAAGGCCTTGAGGCGGGCGCGCATATCGGCGGAGTAGGCCGAGCCATCTTTCTCGAGCACATCGCCGAACACCAGCACCTTGCCCGAGCCGAAGAAGTCGGCCGGCAGCCAGTAGAACGAGCCCCAGTCTATCGCCAGGCGCAGGTCGGATTCGGCCTGGGCGGTGAAGCCGCGGATCGACGAGCCGTCGAAGGTCAGGTTGTCGTACGATTTGAGCAGGAACTTCTTGTCATAGTCGAGCATGTGCAGGCGGCCTTCCAGGTCGGTAAAGCACACCGTCACCGCCTTGATGCTCTTCTGATCGGTCAGGTAGCGCAGGCGCTCTTCGGCAATCTGGCCGGCCGGCTTGCGCGCCAGCCGCTGCGCCTTGGCCTCTAGGTTCAGCTCCTCAAGCTGGTCATACGGGATCTCGAGGAAATCGCGGAGAGGGGTTGTCATGGTTTCCACACCTTTCAGTAACTAAACCGACCCGTGATATCTGGTGCAGCGCGGCGCGTTTACGTGCGCTCCGCAGCGATCTGACGCCACTCACCGGCATACCGAGCCAGCTGGCGTTCGTCGAGCCGAACACCAAGCCCTGGCTGAACCGGCAGCCGGATAGCACCATTGCGAATGATAACTGGTTGAACGAGCAGGTCGCCGGCGAGCAGTGTGCCGGTGGCGAGGCCACAGGCGGGCGGCGGGGCCGGCAGAGTTGCGGCGAGGTGCAGTGCCGCGGCAACGCCGACACCGCTGTCGATCGTTGTGGTAACGATTGTTTGCATTCCGGCCGCCTGGGCCAGCGCGATGATCGCGCGCCCACGGCGCAGGCCGCCGGCCATCATTGGCTTCAGTACCAGCACGTCGGCGGCGCCGGCCGAGATCACGCGCCGGGCCTGCGCCGGGCCGCCCACCGCCTCGTCGGCGGCGATTGGCGTGCGCACTGCCGCGCGCACCGCGGCCATCCCGGCCAAGTCGCCGGCCGCGACGGGCTGCTCGACCAAGTCGAGGCCATAGCGCTCGGCCGCGCCAATGATTGCGGTAGCCGTGGCGACATCCCAGGCGGCGTTGGCGTCGAGCCGCAGGCGCGGCCCCGGCCCGATCGCCGCGCGCACCGCCGCGATCCGCTCGATCTCGGCGGCGCTGGTTGCGGCCACGCCAACCTTGAGCTTCACGCAGCCAATGCCCGCCTCGACCGTTAGTGCCCTGAACAAAAAAAAAGGGAGACGGCCCACAAGGTTGTTGTGACCGTCTCCACCTAGCCGGTGTCTGCGCCGGCGGGTATGCGATTGCCTGGACCGATCGAGCCGGCCATGGAAGAACATTCTGTCATACAGCTGACCGCGGGTCAAGCGAAATCGGGCGGTTGCATAAGCACCATACAATTGAGGGATGTCGAGCAGCCATCGAACAACCCGATCGTCATGATCGAGTGGATCGCCCTGACGATTGGCGTACTGATCGCCGTCATCGCGTACTGGGAGTTTGTGCTGTGTGAAGGCGCGCACCTTGGCCCACGGGTCGTGGCGGCCACGTACAACTGGGTCGCGCGCCGCTACGACCAGGGTATCAAACGCTTCGACCTCGCCACCGAATCCGC
>CALLYN010000565.1 GCA_937858455.1 uncultured Kouleothrix sp. | reverse complement strand
TCGGTCGACACCGGCGTGTGTGTCGCGGTCGAGGTCGCGGTCGGCGTGTCGGTCGGCACCGACGTGCTGGTCGAGGTCGCGGTCGGCGTGTCGGTCGGCACCGACGTGCTGGTCGAGGTCGCCGTCGGTGTGTCGGTCGACACCGCCGTGCTGGTCGCGGTCGAGGTCGCCGTTGCGGTGGCGGTGGCCGTTGCGGTCGCAGTTGGCGACGCCGGCGTATTCGGGCCGATAAGGAACAGTGTGCCGGCGCTCCACGACACGGTGGTCGACTCGATGTAGACGCCATTCGCGTCGCTGCCTGCCGTTCCAGTGAATTTCTCCCAGCTCGTACCATTGCAGTGGTAGATCGCCAGGTTATAGGGCGCCGTCACCGTATTTCCATTCGACTCATCCGGGTTGCTAGCCGAGAAGTACAGCCGCATCCGGTAGGGCCCATACGGTGGCGTGCCGCCGGTTGACGAAAGATCGTACTGCCGCAGCACCGGCTGGCCGGGGAAGGCGTTGCTGCCGCAGGTGGTGGGCGGCTGCGTATTCGACGTGATCGTGATGTTCGTCTCCCAAAGGCTGTTTCCGCTCTGCTTCTGCAGAACCACCGCGTCGCGATTGCGCCCGTCTTTGAAGGTATAGGTGACGAAGTTGATCACGGTTTGCTGCGGAGCCTCGCGGCGCAGCTTGCCATTCTGCACGAACTGGGTGCAGGCCCCGCCAGTGGCCGCGCTGAGGAAGTCGTCGGTCACGTCTACGGTAGTGTTGGCGTTGATTGTGAGGTTGCAGAACGAGAGCGTCGCCTCGGTTTGGCTCGGCACGTTCAGCGTGACCACGCCGTTCTTGGCGAACACGACCGTGCCGGTGCCGGGGTTGAATGTCCCGCCGCCGGTCCAGTCGCCGTTGACGATCAGCGTCGAAGTGTTCGCGTTCCAGGTGCCGCCGTAGACATTGAAATTATTGACGGTGATCGTCGAGCTGCCGGCATTGACGGTTGTGCCGTTGTGGGTCGAGAAGTCGTTGACGGTGATATTGCCGACGATGTTGATCGTCACGTTCTTGGTAGCCGAGACGCTCTCGGCGTAGGTGCCCGCGTAGACGGTGGTAGTTCCGCCCGTCGCGACATTCGCCAGCGCTTCGGCGATCGTCGCGTAGCAGGGGGTGTTGCCGCCGCATACCAGCGCGGGGTCGGCATAGGTGTTCGTGTTGCCGGGCGGCGTGACATCGGCGGTCCACGCGCCGCGCCCGTGCGTGCCGGCGATCAGAACGGTCGAGCCGGTGCTGTTGCCGCCGCCCACCCACTGCAAGTCGAAGGTCGCGACATTCGCCGGGCCATCGCCGTTCTTGCCGGTGCCGCTCGGCACGTTCCAGGTAGCGCCGCTATCCTCGCTGGCGAAGATGCCGATCTCGGTGCCGACATACAGCCAGGCCGAGTTGGCCGGGTTGATCGCGATTGCGTAGATCGGCACCGGCGGCAGGTTGTTGGTGATGTTGCTCCAGGTTGTGCCGCCGTTGGTGGTGCGCCAGAGTCGGTTCGACCCGAAGCCGGTAAAGCCGACGTAGACGATGTTGCTATTGTTTTTGTCGATCGCGATGCTGCCGACCTGCGTGCCAGGGTTGCTGCCCGAAGGGATGTTGGTGTCTACCCGGCTCCACGAGCTGCCGCCGTCGGTGCTCATGTCGATGCGGCTGTTCTTGTAGCCGACCCAGATCACATTCGAGTCGCTGGGCGCGACGCCAATCGCATTGATGGCGTTGCCGATCGAGGGCTTGAGCGCCGCCCACTGCGGGCCGGCCGTAGGGCTGGTATAGACATACGGCGTACGCGCGTCGTTGGTGACCCACAGCGATAGGTCGCCGACATACAGCCGGTTGGGGTTGCTCGGATCAAGCAGGATAGGCGCGATGAAGTTGCCCACGCCGTTGCAGGCATCGTCGATGCGGTACGGCGCGGCGCGGCAGACCCAGGCGCTGCCGTTGTAGTAGGTGCCAAAGATATCGTCGACTGTAGCGCCAGCGTTGGTGGAGCGGTTGACTTTGCCGTAGATATACTCGTTGTATAGGTAGTTCGGGTTGGTCGGGTCGGCCGCAGATTTGCCGCCGTCGCCGCCGTGCGAGAAGCTCCAGTTGTTCAGCGCGCCGCTGTACTTGAGCACGCCGTTATCTTGCGCGCCGCCGTACAGCTGATTGTTGTTGTTCCCGGCCACGCCATAGAACTGGGTAATACCCAGGTTGTTGTTTAGGTACAACCAGCCAGTGTTGTAGTCGACATTCGTCCCGGCTGTGGAGATATCGGCGGTGTAGTAGATACCGCCGTCGTTGCCGTTGAGCAGCGCGCTGCTCGAGCCGGGGATCGACACCAGCGCATGGTGGTCGGCGTGTGGCGAAGGTGGCGATTTCAGGCCCCACGAGTAGCCCCATTGGCTGATCTTGGTGAAGGTGCTGCCGCCATCGGTGGATTTGTAGATATCGAGGCCGGCGATAACCACATTGTTCGCGTCGGATGGGTTCACCCAGAGCGCGTTGGCATACCAGCCCTGGCCGCTCAGGTAGACCGTGCCGGTGTTCACGCGCGCGTAGGTATGGCCGCCGTCGGTGCTCTTGTATATGTCGCCCGAGTTCTGATCCACGCCGGCATACAGGGTCGAAGTATTGCTCGGCGCGTAGGCTAGCTCGACACGGCCGGAGCCAGGCAGGCCGGTGGCGGAGGTCCAGCTGGTGCCGCCGTTGGTTGAATACGAAGCAAAGCCGGTTCCGCTCGCCACGGCGTTGCTGCTGTTGCTCGGGTCGAAGGCGACATAGAGCCAGTTGCTGGTGGAGCGCTGCGACCAGGTGCTGCCGCCGTCGGTGCTCTGCCACAGGCCGTTGCGCGTTGCGGCCAGCAAGGTCGCGCCATTTGGCGAGATCGCCAGGCGGTTTACATAGTACCAGTTGCTGTTATTGGTACTGGAGAGCTGCGACCAGGTAGTGCCGCCGTTGGTGCTCTTGAACACGCCCGCGCCGCGTATCGCATCGGCATTGCCGAAGCCTTCGCCGGTGCCGGCGTACATTACGTTGGAGTTGGTCGGGTCGACGATCAGCGAGCTGACCGCCAGGTTGGCCATCCAGTCGTCGATCGGCGTCCAGGTCGTGCTGGCCGAGCAGCAGTTGGTTGTCTTCCAGATGCCGCCTGAGACGCCGCCGATAAACACTGTGCTGGCGCTGAGCGGCAGGATCGCGCGGATGCGCCCGCCGACATTGCCAGGGCCGGCCTGCGTCCAGCTTGTGTTGCTGATGCCGGCCGCCGAGCTGATTGGCCCGTTCACGCTCGCCTGCCGGGCCATGTCCCTGCGCTGATTCAGCGCCTTGATCAGCGCGCCATCGGGGATTTTACCGGTCTTGTCCTTCATCTGATCGGCGCGGTACTGGAAGTACTGGCTGATGTCAGCCTCTTCTCCCTCCTCGTTGCGCTCCTGTTTTGGCGCCAGATCGACGTCTGGCAGCGCGGCAAAGATCACGCCTTGTAGCCCTACGATGATCAGCAGGATCAAGACAACCTGGAGCTTGGTGCGTGAAAGCAATGTTGGCATGGGAACTCCTTGAACGTACGCAAAAGACGTAGACCGACGATGTTACTGTACGACCGTGATTGGAAAAACCAACCGAATAGTATTTGGCGGGCAGGATTTGCCGCTTGGGCACGGCGGCGGGACGCTTTCCAGGGTGATCTCGGTGTTGCCCGCACCGATCGCGCGGAAAAACCAGCCGGCTGGGCCGGGCTTGCTGATCTGCTCGGGCGGCGTGAGCGCGAGCAGCACTTCGGGCCGGTAGTTGACATCCCATGAGAAGCTGGGGTCATCGGGGATATTGATGATCTGCCCAACCTTGACGGTGACCGGGTCGGCTTGGTCACGTGAGAGGGTTATGTCGGCGTGGGGCGTGCCCGCCGCCCCGGCGCTTGTGGCGGCGCTGGGTGCCGGCGTGGCTCCGGTTGAGATCGCTGGCGATGGTGTAGCTTTGGCAGGCGCGGCGCTATCGTTTGCGCCGCAGGCCGCGAGCGCGGCCGTTGCCAGTAACACAATGCCGGCTATCCACGATGGGGCGAGAATACTTCTCGTCGCGCGGGCTCGCTGGTTCGGTACCATGGCCTATTCCTACACACCAACACACGCTCGCAGGGCGGCTTGTGCCTGCTCCGTGGGCGCATCCTCGTATAAACTCTCGTGTGCGATTATGTGACTGTACCCAAACCATGTCACAAGATCGTTACAAAATGGTATAATCGATTGTATCCAGATTGAATTGAACAGTACGGCGCTTGCGATGTCTCATCTTTCACTTGCACTCCTTGGCGGCTTCGCAGCCTCGCTCGATGGCAAGCAGCTGACTGCGTTCGGCACCGATAAGGTGCGCGCGCTGCTGGCCTATCTGTCTGTCGAAGCGGCGCGCCCGCACCAGCGCGCCGCGCTTGCCGCGCTGCTCTGGCCCGACGCGCCCCCGCAAAATGCCGCGCTCAGCCTCCGCCAGACGGTGCTGCGCTTGCGGCGCGCCCTGCTCGAGGATTCGGCAAATGCCGGCACGCCGCGCGAGCCGTTCATCGTGCTGGCTGGGCAGACGATCCAGCTCAACCCGCTGGCCGACTGCCAGCTTGATGTGGCGCGCTTTACCGAGCTGCTCGCGGCATGCCGGCAGCACGTCCACGCCGCCGCCGCGAGCTGCCGCGTCTGCATGGGCTGGCTGGCGCAGGCCGTCGAGCTGTACCGCGGCGATTTTCTGGCCGGCTTCGCGCTGCGCGACAGCGTGCCGTTCGAGGAGTGGCAGCTGATCCAGCAGGAGGCGCTGCACCAGCAGGCCGTCGAGGCGCTCTCGCGGCTCACGGCCTACCACGAGCAGCGCGGCGAATTTGACCTGGTGCTGCGCTACGCCGGCCGCCTGGTGGCGCTCGATCCCTGGTTCGAGCCAGGGCAGCTCCAGCTGATGCGCGCGCTGGCGAGCACCGGCCAGGCGACCGCCGCCGCCGAGCAGTATGCGCGCTACACCCGCAGCCTGGCCGGCGAGTTTGCCATGCAGCCTTCGGCCGAGGTCGCCGCGCTTTTTCAGCAGATCCAGGCCGGCCAGCTCGGGCGCGAGGCCGCGATTGGCGCTCCGTCCGGCCGGGCTGCAGCCGGCGCGGTATTCAGCCAGCCGGGTGAGCGCCGCCAGGTTACTGCGCTGGTATGTACCTGGCGCGGCCTTGGGCCGCACGGCGACCCCGAAGACCTGCACCAGCAATTGGAAGATATCGAGCCAAGGCTCCAGCAGCTGCTCGAGCGCTACGGTGGTTACCGCCAGCAGCGCCACGGCGACGAGTGGCTGATCTACTTTGGCTACCCGCAGGCGTACGAAGATGCGGCGCGGCGCGCCGTGCATGTCGGCCTGGCGCTGGTCGCCGCGTCGCGCGATCTGGCGCAGGTGCGTGTCGGCATCCACACCGGCACGATGGTGGTGAGCGACGACGCGGCCGATCGTGTGAGGCGCGAGCCGGTGGGCGATGTGCCCAGCCTGGCGCACGCGTGCATGGCCCTGGCCGAGCCAGGCGCCGTGCTGATCACGGCCAGCACCGAGCCGCTGGTGCGGGGCCGCTTCGAATACCAACGTGTGGAGGAGCAGGTGCTCGTGGGAACGGCGCAGCCGGCCGCGATCTATCGCGTGTACGGCGAAAGCCAGCTGCACAACCACCTCGATTGGCTCGCGCAGATGCGCCGCCTGACGCGCTTTGTCGGACGCGACGCCGAGCTGCGCCAGCTGAGTGGCGCCGCTGAGGCCGCCGCGCAGGGCGTGGGGGCGATCTTCGCGCTTGTCGGCGAGCCGGGCATTGGGAAATCGCGCCTGGTGTGGGAGCTGCAGCAGCGGCGCGCGCCCACCACGGCCTGGCTGCAGGCCAGCTGCTCGCCATACTTTCAGAATACCCGCCTGTACCCGATCGTCGGCCTGCTTGAGCAGCTGCTGGGTATCGAGCCAGGCGATGGCCCGGAGACGCGGCGCGCGCGGCTCGACGATACGCTCTCGCGCTATGCCCTGGACGAATCCGGCGCCGCCTGGCTGCTGGCGCAGCTGCTGGGGCTGCCAACCGATCCGCCCGCGCCCGAAACCATCACCGCTCAGCAGCGCGAGCGCATCCGCGAGGTGTTTGTCGCGCTGCTGCAGCGCTACTCTGCCCAGCAGCCGGTGGTGCTGGTGGTCGAAGACCTGCACTGGGCCGACCCGTCGACGATCGAGTGGCTAGGCTTGTCGCTCGACGCGCTGGCCGCTGCTCGCTGCATAGCATTGTTCACCTATCGCGGGTCATTTAGCCCGCCCTGGCCGCCAAACCGGCGGCTGCGCCGGATCGACCTTGCCTCGCTTAGCCCGGCCGACATCGAGCGTATGATCGCCGACCTGGCGGGCGAGGCGGCGCTGCCCGGCGCGATGCACCAGCATATCGTCGCGCAGAGCGACGGCATTCCACTCTTCGCGGAAGAGCTGACTAAAATGCTGCTCGAAGCCGCAGCCGCGCCGGAGCCTGCCAGAATCCCCGCGACGCTGAACGACCCGCTGCTGGCGCGGCTCGATCGGGTGGGCCGCGCCAGGGAGACGGCCGGGTGGGCTGCGGCGCTTGGCCGCGAGTTTGCGTACTCGTTGCTCGCGGCGGCCGTGCCCTACGATGAAGCACGCCTGCAGGCCGACCTCACGCTGCTCGTCGAGGCCGAGCTGCTGGTAGCCCGGCCTGGCGCCCCCGATCTGCACTATGCGTTTAAGCATGCCCTGATTCAAGAAGTGGCGCACGCGGCGCTGCTCAGGCGTGTGCGCCAGCAGTATCACTGGCGCATTGCGGAAACCTACGAGGCGCGCTTTCCGCAGCTCGCTGCGGCGCAGCCCGAGCTGCTGGCTCTGCACTATAGCCAGGCTGGGCAGGCGCAACCGGCCGCCGAATACTGGATCCTCGCTGGCACGCGCGCCACCGCGCAGGGCGCCACCATCGAGGCCCGAACGTTTTTCGACCGCGCTCTGGCGCTGCTCGAGCCGGCAGATCTCGATCAGCGCTGGCGCGCGCTGAGTGGGCGCCAGGCTGCGCTATTCCTGGCCGGCGACCGCGCCGCCGAGCAGGCCGATATCGCTGCGCTGCTGGCGATCGCCGATGCGGCGGCTAACCCTGCGTGGCGGGCTGAAGCGCTGCTGCGCCAGCTCAAGAATCTGAACGCGCGCGGCGAGTACGCCGCTATGGCGCCAGCCGCCGATACGGTTGTGGCCGCAGCGCAGGCCGCGCACCAGCCGAGCATCGAGGCGCGCGCGCTCTGCTTGAAAGCTGCGGCGCTGACACGCCTGGGCGCGCCGGCATCGCGGCCAACCGCCGAGTGGGCGCTGGCCCGCGCGCGCGCCGCCAGCGACGAATGGGCGATCGCGTACGCCTTGGGCATGCTCGCGCTGCACGAAGCCTATGCCGGCGATTACGGCCGCGCCGCAGAGCTCTGGACCGATGTGTACGAGCTTGTGCGCCACGGCGGCGACCGCGCGCTCGAAGCGCGGGCGCTGAGCAACCTGGGCGCTGCCTACCAGTACCTCGGCCAGTTCGAGCAGGCGCGCCACTACCTCGAGCAGGGGCTTGTTTTGTGCGACCTGATCGGCGATCGCCATGGCCACGCGTACATTGTCGGCAACCTCGGCGGGGTTATGCTGCTGAGCGGCGACCTCGCGGCCGCAAAGCCGCTGTTGGAGCAGGGCTTGAGCGAGGCGCAGCTCGTCGATGACGCTGCGCTGTGCGCCGCCAACCAGTGGGAGCTTGGGCATCTCGCCGAGCTGCTCGGCGATCATACCAATGCGGCGCGCCACCTTCACGAGGCGCACCGGATCGATACCGAGCTAGGCCTGACGGCGCGGGTGATAGAAAGCAAAGCTTTGCTGGCCAAATGCGCGCTGCACCAGGGCCGCCACGCGGATGCGCTCGAGGCGGCCGGCCAGGTGTGGGCCTACCTGCACGACCATGGGGCCGCGACCATGGACGAAGCGGTGCTCACCTACCTCGCTATTGCCGATGTCTGTGCGGCGCTCGCGCATGATCCCACAGTCCCGCCTTTCGCCATCCCCATGCCGGCGATTATTCGGGCTGGCTACGAGCTTGTGATGGCTCGCGCCGAGCGGATCAGCGACCCAGCCTGGCGCCGCTCGTTTCTCGAGAAAGTGCCCTCAAACCGAGCAATGATCGAGCGCTGGGGCCGCACGCCATAGCTGTGTGAGGCGCCCGCCGCTGGCGATTGAGTGCGGCGGTTGCCGGCGCTGTAAGCCCGCTACAGGCGCGCCGTGTGGTACAATGCCGGCCATGAACAAACCACCACGACGCGCCGGCTGGCTTGTGCCACTGCTGGCGCTGCTGCTGGCGGCCTGCGATATCGTTTCACCCTCGGTACCGGATCCGTCGCCCTCGCCCCTACCGGCGCCGTCAGCTGCCCCTACCGCCACCCCCGCACTCGCCGCGCTTGCCGCCCCCGAGCTGCTTGGCCGGGCCTTGCGCGCGCGCGCCAATGGCGACTACGACGCGGCCGCGGTCGACCTACGCGCGCTGCTCGACGCGCACCCGACCAGCGCCGAGGCTCGGCCGGCCGCGTTCTACCTGGCCGAAAGCTTCGCGTTGCGCAATCGCTGGACCTCGGCGATCGAGGCGATCCGCACATTCCTCGCCAGTGGCCCGCAGCCCGATGCGCTTCACCCTGCCGATGATCTCTACGCGCGCGGCGTATTTCTGCTGGCGCGCGGCTACGAGCAGGCGGGTACCTGGGCCGACGCCGCTGCCGCATACGAGCGCTATCGCGGCTTCAACACAGTGCTCGAGCCATACGCGCGGCTGCGCCAGGCGGCCCAGCAGCAGGCACTTGGCCGGAACGACGCGGCTGCGGCCGGCTATGAGGCTGTAGCCGCTGGCGAGATTGTGCGCGGCGAGCGCGCTGGCGCGTACGAAAAGGCGATTGCGCTGCGGCTGGCGATCGGCCAGCCCGACCGGGCGCTTGCGCTATACCGCGCGCTGCTCGATCTGGCCGAGGCTCCTGGCTACCGCGCGCGCCTGCTGCTCGATGCCGCAGCCCTGGCCGAAGCTCAGGGCGCGCCGGCCGAGGCGCATGCCTGGCGCCGCGAGCTGGCCGAGCGGCTGCCCGCTACTCCGCAGGCTCTGGATGCGCTGGCGCGCCTGGCTGCCGACCCCGAAGCCGGGCTTGCGCCCGCCGCTGCCGCGCGAGTGTATGCCGCCCACGAGCAGTGGGATGCCGCGCTGCCGCTCTACGACGCCGCGATCCAGGCTGCTTCCGGCGACGATGCACGCGAGCTGCGGCGCCTACGCGCGCTGGCCCGCCGTGCCCAGGGCGACTTCGCCGGCGCGCTTGCCGAATTGGCGGAGCTTGCCGCCGCCACGCCCGATCGCCCGGTTGGCCGGCAGGCTCAGCTCGATTGGGTACAAACCACCGGCCAGGGCGGCGATGCCGCCGCCGCGATCGAAGGGTACCGGCAGTTCGCCGATGCCTACCCCGACGACTCGCTGGCGCCCGAGGCGCTGGCACGCGCGGCGGCATTGCTGGCCCGCCAGAACGACGCCGAGGGCGCGCTCGCGCAGCGGCTCGAGCTGGGGCACCGCTACCCCGACAGCGATCAGGCGCACGACGCGCTGTACGCTGCCGGCTGGGCGCTGTTCAACGCCGGCAAAAACGGCGCTGCGTATGCGGCGTGGGATCTTCTGCGCCAGCATACCACCGGCGCGGCGGCGGCCCAGGCAGCCTTCTGGAGCGCGCGCGCCCGCGAGGCCCAATCGCCCGACTACACTGCGCAGCTCAACGCCGCGCGCGCCGCCGCGCCCGACTCCTACTACGCCGCGCGCGCCGCCGACCTGCTGAGCTTGCCGATCAGCGGCACGCTGCCGCTCGACGCGCCAATCGATGCCGACAGCTGGCGCGCCGCCGAGGACTGGATCGCCACCTGGTCGCGCCAGCCGCCGCTTCACGTCGGCACGCAGGGGTATGCCGCCGAAGTTGCGCGCGCGCCGCAGCTACAGCGCGCGCTTGCGCTTGCCGATGTTGGCTTGCAGCCCGAGGCGATCGCCGAGTGGAATGAGGCGCGCGCAGCCTGGCGCGACGACCCCGTACGGCTGTACCAGCTGGCGCGCCTGGCCTACGAGCACGGCGTGCCATATATCGCGCTCAAGGCCGCCGAGGATGTGCTAAGCCTGGCCCCTGCCCAGGATGGCGCGGCCACGCCGCTGGCGCTACGCCGGCTGGTCTTCCCGGTGCCCTACGGCGATGTGATGCTGGCTCAAGCGCGCCAGCACGGTCTCGACCCGCTGCTGCTCTACGCTACGCTGCGGCAGGAAAGCCTGTTCAACCCCGGCGCGGTGTCGGCGGCGGGCGCCGTGGGGCTGGCCCAGGTG
Source organism: uncultured Kouleothrix sp. (assembly GCA_937858455.1). Classification (GTDB taxonomy): domain Bacteria; phylum Chloroflexota; class Chloroflexia; order Chloroflexales; family Roseiflexaceae; genus Kouleothrix. Next base: position 1,720 of record CALLYN010000565.1, on the reverse strand, counting down.
ATGCCGGCTACAGCGCAGGGGATCGCGCAGAACCTGGGCGTGGCCGACTTTGCGACGGCGGATCTGTATCGCCCAGCGGTTGGTATTCGCTTTGGCGCGTTCTACCTGAGCCGCCAGATCGCGGCTATGTCCGGCAGCCTGCCTGGTGGCCTGGCGGCCTATAATGGCGGGCTAGGCAACGCGCAGCGCTGGGCCGGCGGCGACAGCGTGCCCGACACCGACCGGTTCGTCGAGTCGATCGACTACCCCGAGACGCGCGCCTATGTGAAGCTGATCTACGGCTACTATGCTGCGTACCGTGGGCTGTACGCGGCGCCTTAGCGGCTGATCGCTTGCTTGATGGCGGGGTTCGGGGTGGCATTGCCGCCCCGAAATTTCGTTAGGACTTGCGCAGTTGCCTTGTTCGGCTGCCTCAATTGATTACTGACACTTTAGTGGGGGTTTGGTGGCGGCGAAGCTGCCCCCAAATTGCTTATTGTGTTGCACTACGTGGCGAAGCCACGTAGTGCAACACAATCTATAAATGATCAATTGCAAAACGAAACGTCGAAGCGCGTAGACGGCCAGATAGCTGGCCGTCTACGCGCTTCGACGTTGCGTTGCTCTACAGGGGCTACTTCGAGCGGCGCTTGCGATCGCGTCGTGCATCGCGGCGCGTGGTGGTTGCCGGCGGCCGCGGCCCATTGATCGAAGTGGTGCCATTCGTGCCATTGGCCTGCAGCGCCGGCTGTGGCCGGGCCACGCTGCGGCGCCCGCTTTTGCGGTTGGCTTCGTCGTAGGCCGCTACCCGGCCAGGCAGCACGGCCAGCAGGAAATACGCCGCATATGCCGCCAGGGCCACCTCGATGACCGTGACCAAGGTAAACCAGATCGGCATGGTGAAGAGCTCGACCGGCACCAGCCGCAGCGCACCCAGCACTATGCCGACCACGCCGACGATCAGCAGCGCGTAGCCTAGGTTGCGCGCTGTATCTCGGCGAATAGGGTGCGGCTCGGCGCGCAGAAACACCAGATAGGCCCCGGCCAGCGCGAGCGCGATCTGGGCGGCGAAAAAGACCCATTCGAGCGCTCCGAATGTGGGATTGAAGGTTGTAAGGTACGTTACTGGATCCATACGCGGGCCTCCTGGGCGCGTGCCTGTGAAAAATCGAACAGCATGCCGATTATACCAACCCGGCGTCGCACCGTCAAACGGGGCTGCGCGGCTTGCGCGTACCGCTCGGCGGCATTCCAATGCCTCACAGAATCTGTGGTACAGCTTATGCAGATGCCGCGCTCTTCCCTCGGCAAGCCGGTATTCGCTTCTGTATCGGCGTGTGGTTTTTCCGCTTCCGTATGCGGTGGGCGGGTCAGAGGGTGGCGTCAAGGCCGTTGCACACGCCCTGCTTACGGCGCTGCCTGCTTTGTCAAAGAACGGTAAATCTGGTAAGATGAACGCCACCAAACAGCTCGTACGTCTTCAGGAGTGGTAGTATGGCGTATCCATCCACCGCGGACACCGAGCTAGGCCACTTCTATAGCCAGTTTGCCGAACATATTGCTCAGGCTCGCACGCTTGACGATGGCGTGCGCTGCTGTATCGCGGCGCTGGATTCTTGTTTTGCCCCTGCGCTTGCTCAGCTGGTCTGGCGCGCCGGCGACGAGCCGCGCGTGCTTGCTGGCGCGCCCGAGCCGACCGATGGTGCGGAGCAGTTCGAGTTGATCCACGTAGCGCTGTTCG
>CALLYN010000564.1 GCA_937858455.1 uncultured Kouleothrix sp. | reverse complement strand
AGCGCGCCGCGCGCATGATGAACCTGGCAGGTTGCGGCCGGCTCCAACGGGAAGAGGACATCGAGCGGCAGAATGTCGGCCAGGGTGCCGCTGTCCGCCGCCCCGATGTTCTTCAGGTATGCCACCCATTCGACGCTCGGATAGGCGTGAAAGCGCTTTTCCGGCGCGGCTATGCCGACGGAGCGCAGCGCGCCGAGCGCGCCAAGCAGCGCCAGCCAGGCGCCCAGGCCGAACAGCAGCGCTTTCTTCTGGCTGTCGGCGTCGGCCAGCGCGCGCGTCTGATCGAGCCAGGGCGGCAGCAGGTAGTTGCGCACCGCGCGCGCCTGCGTGGCCAGCTTCAGCAGCGTCACGTCGAAGCCCCAGCGCAGCACCCAGCTCCGATCGGGCACGCCGGGGCCGCCCAGGCCGGCCTGGGCGGTGTAGATCTTGTAGATGTCTTCCCAATCGCCAAAGCCCAGCACCCACGCGTCGTAGCTCTCGGTCGAGTAGAACGGCTTGCCGAACAGCAGCTGGTTGCGCAGCAGGTAGGGCGCGAGAATGGCGAGCGCCAGCGCGGCCCACAGCGCCACCGGCGCCAGCGCGGCCAGGAGCGCGCGCAGCTGCCGCACGTGGCCGCGCCAGCCGGCCTGGCCGACGAACCACAGGCCCATACCGAAGGCGATCAGCGCGCCGCTGGGTTTCTGCAGCAGCATCAGCCCGGTAAGCACGGCCGAGCCGACGAGCATTCGCCATGAGATCCGCAGATCGTCCGCTGGCGCGGGGCTCCTGGCGCTCGCAACGCCCGCCTCGATGACGCGGCGCCAATGGAGCGACTGGTACAGCAGCGCGATTGCGCCGAACGAGAACAGCACGAATGCCAGGTCGCTGGTGGTGTAGATCACCAGGCGGAAGAACAGGTAGTTGGTGAGGATCAGCAGCGCGGCGGTGAGGCCCACGCGCCGATCCCACAGCCGCGCGCCAGCCGTGAAGATCAGCAGCGTCAGCAGCGCCATGAAGATCAGGTTTGGGATCTTGGCGGCCCAGGCGGCTGGCCCGAAGAGCAGAAAGAACGGCGCGATCCACACCGGCTGCAGCAGCGGCCACGTCTCCTGCGGGCGCGTGGTGCCGGGGTAGAGCTGGTAGAACTGCGTGACGTAGTCGACGACCCAGCCGCGGCCGCGCGCCAGGTTGCGCGCCACTACCGCGTTGTCGGCGTAGTCGGCGTGGCCGACATAGGGCAGCTGGCCGATCACCCAGGCCTCGTAGCCGAGCCACACCAGCGCGCCCAGCGCCAGGATGGCCAGCGCGCCGCGCCGCGATCCAATCAGCCGCACGATCGCGCCGGCCAGCCGCGGCAGGCCCTCGCGGCCGCGCACCAGAACCAGCAGCAGCAGGCCCATGCCCAGCAGGCCGTACAGCAGCGAGTCGGGGAAGCTGTCGCTCAGCAGCTTCAGGCCGGGCAGCCGCAGGCTGGCGCTCAGCCGCGCCGCGACGTACGCCAGCCAGGCCGCCACCATGCAGGTAAGGCCATAGTTCAGCGCCGCGCCGCGCGCGTAGCGCTGCAGCAGCCGCGCGAGCAGGCGCACCCACGTCTCCTCATACGCGATTCGGTGAAAGCAGAACTCCACCGATCCATACTCTGCATGCACCCTGCGATCGAAGTCATCGAGCGCACGGTTCCGCAGGGATTTCGCAGCTTCGGCTTTTTTTCCAGCGGTGACGGTGTCCCGGAAGCCCTTTTCCACGCGGCGCAGGCGGGAATTGATGGAGCGGTTGTGCAATTGTTTGCGCGCGCTGCTGCGCATGCGTTTTTCGGCTGACTTGGTGTTCGGCATAAATTGTATCTAAATCAATTTGAGGGGCGAGAAACTAGCGAATTTGGGCCTGATGTCAATGCTGAAGCCTCGGCAATTTGGTTGGGTTCATTCCCGCGCCTTGGAATCCATAGTGAGCGTCACCGGCCCGTCGTTGATCAGGTTGACCTGCATATCCGCGCCAAACTCACCCGAGGCGACGGGTTTGCCCAAATCTTGTGCGAGCCGGACTTTGAATTGCTCGTAGAGCGGGATGGCGATTTCCGGTAGGGCCGAGCGCAGATAGGACGGGCGATTGCCTTTCTTGGTGG
>CALLYN010000563.1 GCA_937858455.1 uncultured Kouleothrix sp. | reverse complement strand
TCAAGACATGCGCTGGAGCACCCTCACCCCCTCTGCCCTCCCCCGCGCGGGAGAGGGCAGAAGGCCGAGGGCGATGCCGGCCCGGCGCTATACGACAAACATGTCTTCTTTCGACCACTGTGGCGCGGCGACGCGGGCGGCGGCGGCCAGGCCCATATAGCTGATCGGGTCGATGCCGGTGGGCATGTCTTTCGGGATGGTGCCGCTGATCTTCTGCGTCTTGAACACCGAGCCGGGCGCGAGGTCGAAGAAGGGGAACTCGGGCTCGGTGCAGCCGGTGCAGGGCATGCCGGCGCGGGTCTTCGACGACTGGCGGTTCCACAGGATGCGGTTGCAGGGCGAGTGCGTCATCGGGCCGCGGCAGCCGAACTCGTAGAACAGGCAGCCCTTGCGCGTGCCCTGGCCGAACTCGGTGGTCGACGATTTGTACTCGAAGTACTGGTTGCGGGTGCAGCCCGTCTGCGTAAAGCTGGTGAAGAACGTCGACGGGCGGTTGAACTCGTCGAGCGCCAGGTCGCCGGCGCGGCCGGCCGCCACCGCCACCACGATCTGCGTGATCCAGTCGGGGTGGGCCGGGCAGCCGGGGATGTTGATCACCGGCAGGCCGAGCTTCGAGCGGAAGTCTTTGCCCAGGAAGCCGCCGGCGTCGCGCTTGAGGAACTGCAGCCCGACCGAGTCGGAGGGGTTGGGCGCGACGGCGGGGATGCCGCCCCAGCAGGCGCAGTCGCCGATCGCCACCACGATGCCGGCCTGCGGCGCCAGGTCGTTGACCCAATCTTGCATGGGGCGCTCGGCGAACATGTTGAAGCGGCCGGTGCCGTTGGGCGCGCGGATGACGCTGCCCTCGTAGACGAAGATGTCCAGCGGCTTTTCGCCGCTGGCGAGCGAGCGGAACATGGCCTGGGCCTGGTCGCCCAGCTCCATGCCCAGCGATGGGTGCCAGAGAAATTCGATGCCAAAGTCGGTCAGCAGGTCGCAGGCGGTCGGCTCTTCGGCATTGAGAAACGAGATGGTGTTGCCGCTACACGCCCCGCCCTGAAACCACAACAGTGTCGCCATGCGTTGCTTCCTCCTTGCTACAACAGATCGCTACCCACCCAAAGACGATTAGAATGTTGCAGGTTGGCACGTTGCACGTTTCTGGGTTTCAACAGCGGAACGTGCGCCTTTCAAACGTGTAAACCTTTACCCCCGACGCTCGAGCCAGGCATCGCGGCGCTGGGCCAGCCAGCCTAGCCACGCCTCCATCCCATCGCCGCGCTTGGCCGAGGTATACAGCACCGGCACGCCGGGGTGCACCGCACCGATATTCGCCTCGGCGGCGGCGGCGTCGAACTCGACCGCCTCGGCGAGGTCGGCCTTGGTCAGCACTACGCAGTCGGCCGAGAGAAACGTGGCGGGGTATTTCAGTGGCTTATCTTCGCCTTCCGTCACGGCGAGCAGCACCGCGCGCGCCGACTCGCCCAGGTCGTAGCCGGTTGGGCACACCAGGTTGCCGACGTTCTCGACGAACAAGAAATCGAGCGCGCCGACGTCCCACTCGGCCAGGTGGCGCGCCAGCATGTCGGCCTCGAGGTGGCACAGGTCGCCGGTTTCGATCTGGCGCACCGGCGCGCCGCTGCGCAGCAGGCGCTGGGCATCGTTGTCGGTGGCAAGGTCGCCCACCAGCGCGGCTACGCGGTAGCGCGCGGCCAGGCGCCGCAGCGTCTCTTCGAGCAGGCGGGTTTTGCCGGCGCCGGGGCTCGAGAGCATATTGATGGCGAACACGCCGTCGCGGGCGAAGCGCGCGCGCAGCTCGGCGGCGATCTGGTCGTTCTTGCTGAGCACACCCTGGCGTATGTCGATCAGCCGTGGGCTGGGCATTGGTTTGTCCTTAGTGCAGGCTATCACACATCCGAACCGGGTTTGATGAAAGACAGAAGACGAAAGACGGCGCCGATTCGTCTTCTGTCTTTCGCCCTGCTTCCTGAGAAATTGTTTGAGAAGCCACCACCAAGGCACACTCCAAGATCGTGTATGCCGTGCTGGTGATTTCTCAGCGTAGTACCGCTTGGTGCCTTGGTTCCTTGGAGGTACACAGGCTTTTCAAACAGGCTCTGGGGCTTGGCACAGCCCTATACGCCCAGCGGTGCGGCTGCCTCGTCGTACTCCAACGCCACCAGCTCGAGCTCGCGGCCGGCCAGAACCTGCGCGGTGGGTGTGCCGCAGCGTGGGCAGCGAAACTGCTGCACATCGGCAAGCTCGGCCTCGGCTTCGCAGCGCGGGCAGAACACGCGCACCGGCACGGCTTCGATCGCCAGGCGCGCGCCCGCCTTCGCGGCGGCGCGGATCGTGCGCAGGATCTGCAGGCACTGCTCATCGGTCCAGTCGTGGATGATGTGGCGCATGAGGTACGCATCCCCGCCAGCGGGGACGGACTCGAAGAAGTTTCCGCTGATCAGTGTGGTGCGTGATTCCAGCCCTTCCGCAACAAAACCCGCTTTGGCCCGTTCGATAACGTGCGACACGTCGTAGAGAATCCCTTTGACCGTCGGGTACTTCTTCAGAATGGACTTCAAAACGGTCCCATTTCCACCGCCGACGTCAACAATCGTTGAGTACGCGCCGAAGTCGTAGGCATCCAGCATTGCTTTGGTTTCTATGCCGTGAACGCCCGTCATGGCATCGTCGAAGATCGCTGCCGAAGCAGGGTTTTCCGCGAGAAACTCAAAGATGGGTTTCTTGTAAATGTGATCAAATGCGGTCTGGCCGGTCTGAATCGAGTAGAGCAGTTCGCCCCA
>CALLYN010000562.1 GCA_937858455.1 uncultured Kouleothrix sp. | reverse complement strand
GCCCGGGCGGCCGCATCAGGGTGCCCCGCGGCACCCTGCTCGACTTCGGCGCCACCGCCAAGGCGCGCGCCGCCGACACCATCGCCGCCCGAGTGGCCGCCAAACTCGCCGAGAAGAACCCGGCCATCTCCTGGACGCTCGCCCGCCTGTTGTCGCGCCAAGACAGATCACGCGAGGTCCTCGAACTTTGTCAAACGTCCGCGAGCAAAGGTGACGGCCTCGATCGAATCGAGGCCTGCCGCCTGACCGTGGCCACCGTCTCCAGGACCAACGACCCGAACCTTCGCAAGCTGGCCGAGACCATCATCAACGACAGCGTGAAGGCCGACCCCAAGAACCTGGAACTCCGCATCTGCCAGGCAATGCTCCTCCACATCCAAGGCCGTTACGAAGAGGAACTGGCGACCTATAACGACCTGATCAAGCAAAATGTCGAGTCGCCCGTCCTCTTCAACAACCTCGCATGGTCCCTCTGCGAGTTCTCCCAGAAGTACGACGAGGCCCTGAAGTACGTCAACCTGGCCATCGATCGCTTCGGCAACAACCCCGGCCTCCTCGACACTCGAGGCGTCATCGAGACCCGACTCAAGGACCCGGCGAAGGCCGTCAAGGACCTCAAGGAGGTCGTGGAGGCCCAGCCCTCCCCCACGCGCCGGTTCCACCTGGCGCGGGCCTACGCCCTGGCGCGCGAGCTGGTGTCGCGCGACAACGAGGCGTGGGTCGCGCACGTGGCGCCAAAGCTGCTGACGGTGCCCGAGGTGCTGCACGCGCTCGGCATCGCCGAGCAGCGCGACCACGCCACGCTCACGGTTGAGCGCGATGGCCAGCGCAGCACGATCGAGCTGCGCCCGGCCGGCGGCGAGATCGACTGGATCGACGCGGCCGCGGGCGGCCCGGCGCCGCTGTGGCTGCGCGACCGCGAGCGTAGCTTCTGGTTCGAGCACCTGCCGGATCGGCGCGCGCTGTATGTGCAGTACAACCGCGTGCGCGACACGCCCGGCGAGACGGTCGGGGCGTTCTTCGAGCGCGTGTTCGCCTTCGCCGACGCGCACCCGGTCAGCCGGTTCGTGCTCGACCTGCGCCACAACGGCGGCGGCAACGGCTACCTGAACCAGCCGATCATCCACGGGCTGATCCGGCGCGACCAGATCAACCAGCCTGGTCGGCTGTTCACGATCGTCGGGCGCGCGACCTTCTCGGCGGCGATGATGCTGACGGTCGACCTCGAGCGCCACACGCGTACGCTGTTTGTAGGCGAGGCCACTGGCGCGCGGCCAAACATGTACGGCGACAACGTGCCGATCGTGCTGCCGAACAGCGGCCTGGTGGTGCACGCCTCGTCGCTGCACTGGGTGTACTCCGAGCCGCGCGACGCGCGGCCCTGGCTGGTGCCCGACATCGCGGCCACGCTGTCGTCGGCCGGCTACCGCGCGCGGCGCGACCCGGCGCTGGAGGCCATCCTGGCCCGCGAGCCGCAGGCCGGCGACGCCGATCTGGTGGCGTTCCCCGACCGGCTGTTCCGCGAGATCGACCCGTTCTTGGGCGAGGGCGACCCGGCGCGCCTGCGGCGCTACGAGCCTCAGCCGGCGCTGGTATAGATACGGCTATTGAGCCTGCGGCAGCATGTTTCGCACCCCGCGCGGAAAAACCGCACTGCCGAAGGCTAAAGGCGCCAGCTGCGCAAGTCCTAAAAGGAGCATTCATATGCAGGGGGCACTCTCGCGGCGCACGATCGGCTCCGAGCTACGCGCGATCGCCATGATCGGCCGCAAGGAGTGGACGATCTTCCGGCGCTACCCAAGCTGGATCATCTCGATGTTCGTCTGGCCGGTGCTGCTGCCGTTCGGCTATATCTTCAGCGCCAGGGCGCTGGGCGGGCCTGGCGGCGAGGCGCTGGCAACGTTCGAGCGGCTAGCCGGCACCAGCGATTATGTCGCCTTCATTGTGGTGGGCACAGTGCTGTGGATGTGGCTGAACATGACGCTGTGGGATGTCGGGCTGTACCTGCGCAGCGAGCAAATGCACGGCACGCTCGAGTCGAACTGGCTGTGCCCGACATGGCGCGTGTCGCTGATGCTGGGCGGCGCGCTGGCCAAGCTGCTGGTTTCGGTGGTGTTCCTGGGGGTGTCGCTGCTGGAATTCCGGCTGGCGTTCGACGTACACGTGCTGGGCGGCAACCTTGGCCTGGCGCTGCTGGCGCTGCTGCTGACGATCCCAACGATCCACGGCATTGGCGTGGCGTTCGCCAGCCTGGTGCTGCGCTTCAAAGAGGCCAACGCCATGGTGTTCCTGGTGCGCGGCCTGTTCATGATCTTCTGCGGCATCACCTTTCCGCTGGCGGTGCTGCCCGGCTGGATGCAAAGCGTCGCCGCAGCCCTGCCGCTGACCTACAGCATTCGCGCGCTGCGCGGCGCGATGCTCACCGGCGCCACCTTCGAGCAGCTGCGCGGCGACCTGCTGGCGCTGGCGCTGTTCGCCATAGCTAGCCCGCTCGCGGGCTACGCCCTGTTTGCGGTGGTCGAGCGCGGCGCGCGCCGCCGTGGCGACCTCGGGCAGTACTAGCATATGAGGCCACCTATGCCACCTACAAGCCTTGCTGAAATCAGCTGGCGCTCGTACCTGCGCGCGGCGCTGGCGATCGCCCGCAAAGACTGGATCGTGTTCTTTCGCTACCCCATGAACGCGCTGTTCCGGGTGATCGAGCCGCTAGCCTGGCTCACGCCGGTGTACTTCCTCGGCAAGAGCTTCGCCGGGCCGGCCGGCAACACCGGCTTCGCGGCCTACACCGGCACCGCCGACTATATGTCGTTTATTCTGATCGGCGCGGTGCTGGCGAACTACATCAGCGCGGTGTTCTGGGGCATGGGCTACGCGCTGAAAACCGAGATGGACTCGGGCGTGCTCGAGAGCAACTGGCTGGCGCCGATCCCGCGCGCGCTGCTGCTGGTGGGGCAGACGCTCGCCAGCCTGACGATCACCACGCTGAACAGCGCCGGGATGCTGTTTCTGGCCTGGCTGGTGTTTGGCTTCCGCGCCTCGGGCAGCCTGCTGGCGGCCGCGCTGACGCTCGCGCCCATGCTGGTGGCGCTGTACGGCTTCGGCTTCGCCTTCGCCGCGCTGGTGCTGCTGCTGCGCGACGCCAACACGCTGGTGGACGTGTCGAACTTCGTGGTCTCGACGCTCTCGGGCAGCCAGTTCCCGGTGCAGGTGCTGCCGCGGCTGCTGCTGCCGCTGGCGCTGGCGCTGCCGCTGACCTACGGCTTCGACGCGGTGCGCGCGCTGCTGCTGGGCGCGACGCCGCTGCTGGGCGTGGGCTACGAGATCGCCATCCTGCTGGCGTTTATGGCGGTCATGGCGCCGCTGGGCTACATGGTGTTCCTGCGCGTCGAGCGGCGCGTGCGGACGCTCGGGACACTTGGGCAGCATTAATAGACTGTATCGGAAATAGGGAAACCCGGACGGCCCGGGCAGCCTCGCGCCGCCGGCGCATAGCTTGTAGAGGATGACAGACTCATGTTCGCAACACTGCGACAGCGAAACTTTGGGCTGCTCTGGACGGCCGGGCTGATCTCGCTCGCCGGCGACTGGATACTGATGATAGCCCTGCCGATCTACGTGCTCCAGCTGACCGGCTCAACATTGGCGACCAGCACGCTGCTGATGGCCGGCATGCTGCCCGATCTGCTCTTTGGCTCGATCGCCGGCGTGTTCGTCGACCGCTGGGACCGCAAGCGCACCATGGTGATCAGCAACTTGCTGCTGGCCGCCGGGCTAGTGCCGCTGCTGCTGGTGCGCTCGGCCGACCAGCTGTGGGTGCTGTATGTGGTCATGTTCTTCGAGTCGACGATCGCGCAGTTCTTCGGCCCGGCCGAAAACGCGCTGCTGCCGCTGCTCGTCGACGAGCAGCACCTGGTGGCGGCCAACTCACTCAACGCGCTGAATAACAACCTGGCGCGCTTGCTCGGCCCGGCGATCGGCGGCCTGGCGGCCGGCCTGGTGGGGCTGGCGGGCGTTGCAGTGCTCGACGCGGCGACCTTCCTGATCTCCGCCGCGATGATCGGCCTGATCGCCGGCTCGTACCGCGCGAGCCCGGCGCCCGGCACCACGCCTGAACACTTTGGTAGCGCCTGGGCCAAGGTGGCCCGCGAGTGGCTGGCGGGCCTGAGGCTGATCCGTGCCGACCGGGTGATCAGCATCATGTTCGGCCTGGTTGCAATTGTCTCGCTCGGCGAAGGCGTTTTCGCGGTGCTGTTCGTGGTATTTGTGAACAGGGTGTTGGGCGGCGGCGCGACCGAGATCGGCTGGCTGATGTCGGCGCAGGCGGTTGGCGGCCTGCTGGGTGGGGTGCTGGTTGGCTGGATCGGCCACCGCGTCGCGCCAGCCAGATTGCTGGGCATCGGCGGGGTGCTATTCGGGCTGATCGATCTGGCGATCTTCAACTACCCGGCTTTCTTGCCAGGGTTCCTGCCCGCAGTCGCGCTGTTTGTCGCGGTCGGCATCCCTGGCGTGGTGTTCTCGGCGGGGCGCAGCACGCTGCTGCAGAGCGCGGTAGCCGATGCGTACCGCGGCCGGGTGTTTGGCACCTACGCAATGGCCGGGGCGCTGATGGCGCTGCTTGGCACGACGCTGGCCGGCACGTTTGGCGACAAAGCGGGCGTGGTGACGGTGCTGAATATTCAGGGCTGCGTGTATGTTCTGGCCGGCATCATCGTTCCCGCCCTGCTTGGTGGCGCGCGCCGCGCCAATGTGCTGAAGCTACCAGTGCGCAGCTAGATCGCATAGCGCGCACATGCTACCCATTCGGACTGCAGATGATCTCGCGGATTGGCTGCGATCTGCACTATGCAATGCAAAAGGAGACCACCAATGTACCCACTCATCACGACGTGCCCGGTGTGCGGCGAGACACTGCACGCGGTTCGGCTGGCGTGCGACACCTGCCACACCGGCATCGACGGCCATTTCACGCTTGGCTGGCTCGGCCGACTGAGCCGCGAGCAGCTCGACTTCGTTGAGCTCATGGTGAAAAACCGCGGCAACATCAACGGCGTAGCCGGCGACCTGAAGATCGCCTACAACACCGCGCGCAACCGGCTCGACGACATCGTGGCCGCGCTGGGCTACGCCGCGCCACCGCCCGAGCCCAACGGCCAGCCCGACCGCCGCGCCGTGCTCGATCGGCTAGCCGCCAAGGAGATCTCGGTCGAAGAGGCCATGAAGCTGCTGCGCGCGTGAGCGCCAAGAACCGAGCATCGCAGGAAGCACGAGCCATCATGGCTCCTGGCTGCTCGGCTCGGGGGAGGCAAGTATGTCGATCTCGGAAGAACGGCTACGCATTTTAAAAATGATCGAGGGCGGCCAGGTGAGCGCCGAAGAAGGCGCGCAGCTGATCGACGCGCTCGGCGAGCCGCGCGAGCGCAGCCGCCCCACGCCGCCGCGCACCCTGCGCGTGCGCGTCAGCGACCTGGCCACGCGCCGCCCGACGATCAATGTCACCATCCCGGTGAGCCTGGTGGCGGTGGGACTGAAGCTAGGCGCGCGCCTGGCGCCCTACGCTGCCGGCACCAACACCGGCGATATTCTACGCGCGATCGAAACCGGCGCAACCGGGCGGGTGTTCGAGATGCAGGATCTCGACGCAAACGAGCAGATCGAGATTTTTGTCGAATAGAACTGGGCGATCGGCCCAAATAGTGATAGGGAGGCAAAACATGCCAATGCAATCTTTTCCGGTAGGCGATGCGCCACGCATCCTGATCGGCGACTGCCGTGGCGATCTGCGGGTCGAGCTGTGGGACGAGCGCGCCGTCGCGATCGAGAGCGACAGCTGGTTCGGCAATGTAAGCCAGACCGACGAGGCAGTGGTGATCGAGCGCGCCAACGGCGACCTGACGCTGCGCCTGCCGCACGACGCCGACCTTGCGGCCGAGCGCGTGGCCGGCGACCTGGATGCCCGCGGCCTGCGCGCGCTCTCGGCAACATACGTCGGCGGCGACGCCGAGATCGACGAGATTGAGGGCGATGTACAGCTTGGCCGGGTTGGCGGCGACCTGACCGTGCGCGATACGGCTACGCTGCGCGTGGCCGAGCGCGTGGGCGGCGACGCCGAGATCGGCGATGTGGCCCAGCTCGAGATCGAGCAGGTCGACGGCGACGCCGCGCTCGACGGCGCGCGCAGCGCCACGCTGGGCAACATCGGCGGCGACCTGTCGGCGAGCGGCGGCGAAGCGCTGCGCTACCGCAATGTCGGCGGCGACCTGTCGGTAGACGGCGCGGGCCAAACCGTGGTGGCCGGCGAGCAGGTCGGCGGCGACTGCGCGATCCACGCCGCCGCCAGCGTGCAGATCGGCAGCGTCGGCGGCGACTGCGCGATCCACGATGTCGGCGGCGAGCTGCGCCTGGGTAGCGTCGGCGGCGACTGCGCAATCCACGATGTGGCCGGCAGCATCCGGCTCGGCAGCGTCGGCGGCGACGCGTCGATCGAGGCCGAGCGCAGCGACGTACGGCTGGGCAATGTCGGCGGCGACCTGAGCCTCGACTCGGCGTTCCCAGCCGGCAGCGTCACCAGCGTCAACGTCGGCGGCGATGCGTCGATCGCACTGCCGCGCGACGCCAACCTGACGCTGCGCGCGACGGTCGGCGGCGATATCAGCGGCGAGCGGATTGTGTCGAGCGGCGCGGGGATGTTCACGGCGGTGTACGGCGAGGGCGCGGCCCAGCTCGACCTGATGGTCGGCGGCGATCTGGCGCTTCACGGCGGCGGCGCGCCGCGCAGCTCGAGCGCCAGCTGGGATTGGGGCCGCTTTGGCGAAGACATGGGCCGCATGGGCGAGGAGATCGGCCGCGAGTTCAGCAACCTGGGCAACGAGCTGGGGCGCGAGCTATCGGCCGCGTTTGGCCCCGGCGGCGAGTATTCCGGCGAGCGCTGGCAGCGCAAGCTGCAGCGCCAGATCCAGGAGCAGGTGCGCCGCGCCGAGCACCAGGCCCAGCGCGCACAGCACGCCGCGCGCGCGGCACAGCGCGTACGCCTGGGGCCTGCTGCGCTCGAAATCGACTGTCAGCAAGCGTCGAATCCGCTCCGCTGCATGCGGCGCGTGCTCGAACGGGCCTCTGCGCGCACCGCTGCGCTCATCTTGGGTGCCGCGCTCCAACAGCCACATGCACGCTTCGGCCATGTCCTTCGCCATATCGCTATCGCGAAGAGCCTCGAACAGCATGGGAATCATCCGCTCGGGTGGGCCGTAGTCCCATCGCATATCGAGACCGAAATCAGGCATCTCGTGCGCGGTGCCACGGATCGCTCGGCGCATGAAATCGACCCAATCCTGAGGCTCGTAAAACGTTCCTCCCGGGACGACGACAGATCGCTTCGCCATGTTCTATCTGCCT
>CALLYN010000561.1 GCA_937858455.1 uncultured Kouleothrix sp. | reverse complement strand
CCTGCTGCGGGGCACGGGGGCGCAGAGCCCCCGAAAGCCCTCAGACGAAGAGCAGGGCGCGGGGATGCAGAGCCCCGAACACCCTCGTGGGGCAGGGGCACGCGGAGACCCCCAAGAACACTCAGCAATCCTATGCCCTCCAGCATCGCCCTACAGCGGCACAGGACGCCACGGACGCGGTCGAGAAGGCCGGGAAGATGTGTACCCTCATACTCAGGAAACAGATATATACTAGCTGTAGGCACTGGAATGCCGATGCGCTGGCGAATAATAGACGGACGAGCATCCATATACAACATCGCATCGTCAGCTAAAACAGATATAAGCCTGCCTATATCGGCATCATGGGCAGCAATTGATGGAACGCTATCACACGTATGTGGCATAGTCGGCCACGCAGCTTACTATTTCTAGTTGGGTTGCCATTCTCTCCTTCGATGTCATTGGTTTGGTTATAAGAGGTGTACACCCTGATGGCAGATACCGTTGAGATGATCGAACAAGCGCTCACGTGGGCAAATATGAAGCTTGGTTCTCCTGCCTATGCTGGTCGCTGCCTTGCTTTTGTGGAAGATTGCTTCGAGCGAGGCAACGCGATTGAAGTGAATGGCCACCCGTCAGCCCAAGAAGCATCGGAGTCCGTAGCCGGTCAACCGATACGACAACGGGCAACCCAACAATGCATTCCAGCCGATGCCGCTACGCGGCCCCAAGATCGGTGGCATTTCAGCAACTGATTTCGTGCTTACACTCATACCGACCTATTGGTGCGGCGCGGCTGAATGCTGGTCGTTCGGCAACTGTTCGAGCGTGATACCACTTGCTTGGCGCTGTCGTTCTTGCTATGCTGTAGTGCGAACAGAGAGTAGTCGACACGTAGTCGACAAGTAATGGATGGACCGATGGGCAAACGAAATTATCTTATTGAGGGTGTCTCCGGCACGGGTAAGACCTCGGTGGCTGAAGAATTGCAGCGGCGCGGTTATCACGTTCTCCATGGCGACCGGGAGTTGAAATATCGGGGCGATCCAGAGACAGGCGAACGGCTTAGTGAACCTGTCCATGCGAGCGAGTGGGATAAGGTCGTATGGCAACAGCAACATTTACTTTGGGATATCGGCAAAGTGCAATCCGTAATCGCTGATCACAGCAACGCTCTTTCTTTTTTCTGCGGTGGTTCGCGGAATTTTTCAAAATTCATCGATTTATTCGACGGCGTGTTTGTTCTTGAGGTCAACGACCTTGACACATTGTATCGGCGGCTTGATGAGCGTGTGGCGCGAGACCCAGCTGACTGGGGCGGAAAACCAGAGGAAAAGGAACTCGTTGCGCGACTGCATCGAACGAAAGAAGACATACCTAGCGGCGGCATCGTCATAGATGCAACACAGCCGCTTGTCAGCGCCGTGGACGAAATCCTTCGCCATGTTCGAGTTTCGGCTTGATCGCGAAAGACGGGTACACCGGAGATGCCAAGTCACCTCCTGGGAGGGAGCCGCCACCAGTGATGGAGACACCGATGCCGAGGAACCAGGATCCGGCGAGGGCTTGAAAGCTCCAGCGAGTGTTCGGACCTTGACTGCTGGCCGCATTATGTGATACTGGTCGGGGCGCGCCGGCGGATGTCGGGGAGTTTCGCTAGTGCGGGAGTCATGGCTCGCCGTGATGGTGGGATGCAACCAACCGCTTCGCGCGCGAGTTTCGAGTCATTTTGGAACGTGATACCGCGCGGCGGCTGACGCGCAAGCGTTGGGCCGCCAGAAGCCGAACGTGGCTACGCTCGCGGTATTACAGTCACCGACAGTGGAAATGCGCTGGGACAAGCTATGGCTAAACTAAACCTCACATACGACCGATTCGGCAACGGCGTTCCATACCTCAAGTTTGGAACCGGCGCCAAAACGCTCCTCTTTCTCCTGGGTGGACCAGGAAATACCCTTCCAGTTGGTGTAGCTACTACTGGCTTCACGCGTGGCATGCGAGGTTTCTGCGATGAGTACACGGTTTACCTGGTCAGCCGTAAGTCAGGCCTGCCGCCGCATTACACAACCAAAGATATGGCGGACGATTATGCCGCGATCGTGCGAAACGACTTTAGTGGTCAGGTTGACCTCATCATCGGTTTCTCGTTCGGGGGATTGATTCTTCAGCACTTTGCTGCCGATCACGGGCAACTGGCGAAGTCTATGGTCATAGGCGGCGCGGCGCACAAGATCAGTGCCGAGGCCAAACGGATCGACTATCGGTACGCGCTCTTGGTGAACCAAGGAAAGGACCGAGAGGCGATGGCCGAGCGCGCAGCTGCAGTCTTCCCACCCGGCGTGCGGCGGAAGGTGTTGGCACGCGTGTTGTGGGTGTTCGGCCCGATGTTGATGGGGCCTGTGGAAGGGACGTTTCGGCACGATGTGTTGATTGAGGCCGAGGCGGAGATGTCGCATGACGCAGAGACGAGCCTCGGCCGGATCGAGGACCCGCTTCTCGTGGTGTGTGGGCGAGACGACTTCGCCTTTTCGGTAGCGGACGTCAAGGAAATGGTTGGGAAGATCCGTGATGCACGGTTGAAAGTCTATGACCAAGGGCACAGTACGGTGTTCCTCGACAAGCACTTTGTTCATGATGTGCAGGCCTTTGCCAAACGAGGATAAACGTGGCAGTCAGTGCCATTCGGAAGCACCGTGCGTAGCCGTTCAGGTGATGCACCCAGCGGCCCACCAGGCGCATGCAGCTCCGGCCCGCCATTCGGGGCGATTGAGTGGCGGGGGCTTGCCAAGGCCAGCACACCTGCCTACCATCGCCTCAGTCGGCCGATGGGCGGCTGAGGCGCAACACGTTGGACAAGCATGGTGGTAGAAACCTCGTACGATGGAGCAAAGGCTCTGACAGAGAGGATGTGGCTAGGTGCTCAACTCGCATATGGGCGAAACCGCGCGAGCAAGATGGGGCGACGTCCTGGCTGGACAGATTTGGCACAGTCGAACATGACCATCAGCCTGGAGCTCACCCGTTCGCAGATCCTCGCCTTCCGGCGCCGCGCCGCGGCCCTCGATGAACGGTTGCCACATGGCCAGCACGCGTTGCGGCATGCGGCGTGGGCGGGTCTGCAAGACAGTATGCCGCGCGCCGCACTTCTCTCGATCCACGCGCGCATGGCTGCTACCGAATCTGGAAGTTGGGAGGATGCCTCCATTGTGCGTAACCGCAAGACTTTGCCACCCGAAATATCGTTATGCGGCGCCAGGCCCAACCAGGAGCAGACGTGCTTCACTGCTGGGAAACGATCTATATCCGTGCCAATCTCGCTTTGCGCTTCCGTCGCCCTGTGCGACAATAACCCGTCGCCATCCGTTTCAGACCCAGCATTTGGTGCGGATATGGTGTGCCTGGCTGTTCAGCGGTGCTTCTGGCGGGATCTGCGCAGCAGACGTGTGCCCAGCCAGAGGAGGAGCGCTCCAATGATCATTCCGCCAAGGGCATTCAGCAGCCCCCCAGGGTTATTGCTGAATACGCCGACGACCCCAACGACAATCATCATGCTGCCGAGCAACACGATGCTGCAGCCAGTTGAGGTACGGGTGGTTGCTGACGGTGGGAATCGCCCGACGCTGGCCCAGTAGCCGGCCACATGCCCATGCTCCATCTGCTCACGCCAGGAGTCGAGCTCGTCAGGTACTCGAGATCGCTGTTTACGCTTTGCCATAGCATAACCTCACGGGCAGCTATACGTATAGTTGAGAATGAACGCCGACCAGCGCAGATTGGCTATACACTAAACGTGGCATCCAGGGGGATTTAGTGCGAATGTCGGTGGACGGCGAGATTGCTCCCGAGTATCTGCGCCGAGTGGATGCTCACGCTACTCGATCTGCGCACTGCGTTTCTCTCGCTCGCCGAGATGGTGAACAAACTCAGCGCTCGTGTCTAGCAGAAGCACAAGTTGTGTGGTTTCATCTCGCCCGCTGTTCCGCTTCCATCTGGCGGCACACCTCAACGGCAGGGTGTTAGACGGCTTTCCTCCGAACCCCACCAACTGTGAAAGAGATATGTCAAGTCAATCATCGAAAACCGCCTTTTCCGGCACGGCGAACGACTATGCATCCTACCGCCCACCGTATCCCAATGCGTTTCTCGCGCATCTGCGCACTGCCGCCGGATCGACCGGACAGGGTCTTCTTCTTGATCTCGCTTGTGGACCGGGGCGTATCGCCATTTCCATGGCGTCGTACTTCCGGCACGTCGTTGCGGTTGATCTTGAGCCTGAGATGATTTCCGTTGCTCAGCAGCGTGCCAATCAGCTCGGCAGGCGCAATATCGAGTGGCGCGTGACGCCGGCAGAGCAACTTCAGCTCGCTCCTGCTTCTGTTGAACTCATAACGATCGGCGAAGCGTTTCATCGCCTTGAGCAGAACCATATCCTCGAACTAGCGAGCGAGTGGCTCGGCCAGAACGGTCATCTTGCAACGCTTGGTGGTGAGGCGATTTGGAGTGGGCCTGAGCCGTGGAAGCGGATTGTTGTTGCGGTTGCGAATCGTTGGGCTAATATCGCACTTCCCGAACCGACAGCCGCGCCCTGGGGTGAACCGTTTGAGATATTTCGAGCTACTGGCTGGCAGGTCACTCAGTATCAGATGCGTGTCGCGACGATCTGGACAGCCGACTCGATCATTGGCTTCATGCGTTCCACGTCATTTGCGTCTGCCAATGCACTCGGTGGCAAAGTGGCTCAGTTCGAAACAGACTTACGCCAGAAACTACTTGCCTTTGGGCCGCAGGATCGATTCCCAGCTGATCAGCGGTTTGGGTATACTCTGGCACGCAAAAGTAGCGTATAAGATAGCGGCTCCAAGGTGTGGCACAACGCCATGCCGCCCAACCTGCATATTTAGCCGACTGCTTCGCGCAAGATCGCAGCGATTTTACCACTGGTGCGCGGCCCGCGCACGGCGGCTGACGCGGCATATGGTTCGGCAGCGCTTCCAAAACGAGCCGCGCCTCTCTTCGGCACACTCTGGTATACTGGCATCCCGACCTGCCCGCACTGCCCACCCAAGGCCGCTCGCAATGTGAACGGCCTTGGGTGTCTGTACCGCTCAACCATCTAGCCCCGAACAAGGTAGACCTTCACAAAGCTGCTCTTGAGCTTGCTGGCCTGCTCAGGCAGCGCGTTGGTCGCCCCACGCTCGGCCAGGCTGCGCAGCGCGTCCAGGTTTGCCCGGATCGCCTGGATCTCGGCATCATTCGCCTCGGCCTCGACTGCGGCCAGCTTCGCGCTGACCTGCGGGTAGATCGCGAGCACCTGCTCCGGGTTCTTCGCGGTGGCTGGGTCAAGGATCTGCTCCATCGCGTCGTGGAAGTCGACCAGGCTGAGCGACAGCATCGAGAAGCCATTGCGCTTGAAGATATCTTGAAACAGCGGCCGGATCGTCTCAAGCTGCTTGTGCGCCGCCGCGAGATCGCCAGAGTGCACATTAGCAGCTGCGTCGGCGATCGTACCCGCGACCGCGGCGAGATCGGCCGCGAACTGGGCGTCGCCTCTGACCGGGTAGGGCTGGTAGCTGGTATAGCTAGCCTGGAAGCCGGCGTACGCAGTCACCAGCTGGTCGTAGTAGTCCACCGCTTGGGCACGGTCGCTCTGCCCGGTGAAGAACAACGCCTGCTTGTACGGCGCGTTCATCGTGGTGAAGTCCTCCACGAAGCGCTTGCGCGTCAGGAAGTCGCTGGCGTAGCCGCCCACCACGAGCAGCGCAATCGCGAGCAGCGTAATTGCCGCGCTAGCCCAGCGACCAAGCGGCCGCCTTCCCGCTTGGGCGGTGTGTAAACCGAACAGCCGATACAGCGGGCAGAAGCCCAGCGCCGCGCTGAGCAAGCCGAGCGCCCCAGCGATTGCCGCAGCGATCTGCCAGCCGCCAGCCAGCCAGAAGAACCCGACTTCGATGAGCGCGACGCCGCTAAACAGCCGGATGATTCGGTCGAGTGTGTCGATATTGCGCATAGCCTTGCTCCTGCGTCTGCCATACGTGTTGAGCGATGTCTGAGCCGAGTATAGGCACCGGCAGTGGAGAGCTGATGGAGAAGTGTGGCAGAAGCAGTGCATGTTTGCCTATCTGCGCAACCATCCGGATGATCAAAGGGGTTGGCGCGACGGCGCTGCTGCTGGCGGATGGCGAGCGCACGCCGCTGATGATCCCAATCTGGCCCGAGCCAATCCACGCAATTGTGACCGGCCAGAGTTGTGCAAGCCGTGCAGAAATGACGGTAGGCGCCGGGCTGGAAGGTTTCGTCGCACAGCTCATCGTGCAGGCGAAACAGCTGCCCTCGAGCCCGCTTCGAGGGTGCGACTTCGGCGTAGTGCGTCTCTCTCAGCTTTTCGGCCCGCGCTGCTCGATCGCTATCTCGCTTGACGGCTTACCGCTGTGCCAGGGCGCCGTGCGCCGGCCGATGGCGCCAGGCCAGCACGAGTCCGCAGATCACCAGTCCGGTCAGACTGACCAGCTGGGCAACCCGCAGCCCACCGGCGCAACTGCCGTCGAGAGTGTACACGCCGACGCACAGGCTGTCGGTGCGCAGCCCTTCGGTGAAGAAGCGACCGGCCGAGTACAGCACTCCGTACAGCAGCGCGCTGTCGCCCGATCGCAGCCGCACCCGCATTCGGCGCTCGATCCACAGGATGATCAACAGCGCGCCGGCATCCCAGATCGCCTCGTACAGGAAGGTCGGGTGGAAGCGGGTGGACGGCGGGAACTGCGCCAGATTATCGTAGGGTGGGATGCGGTGATCGGGCGAGATATCCAGGCCCCACGGTAGCCTGGTCGGCCGGCCGTATGCCTCCTGATTGAAGAAGTTACCCCAGCGCCCGATCGCCTGGCCCACCAGCAGCGTCGGGGCGCAGACATCCAGCCAGGGCAGCAGTGGCAGGTTCTGGCGGCGAGTGTAGATCAGCACCGCGATCAGCGCGCCGACGATCGCGCCGTGGATGGCGATCCCGCCGCCCTGTGGGTTGATGATCTCTAGCAGCGGCTTACCGGCATAGCGTGGCCACTCGAACGCCACATAGTAGATCCGCGCGCAGATAATGCCCAGTACCATACCCAACAGCAGCTGGTTCCAGACATGCTCCGGGTCGGTCTGGCGAGCCCGGGCGCGCCGCGCGGCCAGCATACCGGCCAGGAGCGCCCCGCTCACAATGATCACACCATACCAGCGCACGGTCAGGAATGACAGGCCAAACAGATCGTCGAAGAGATATGGTCCAAATGGCGGTCGCATGAGTTCCTTTTCGTTGCAGTGTTGATACGTTGGCCTGGCGGAACGTTCAAACGTGCAAATCTGCCAACGCTCTAGTAGTCCGTCAATCCTGAATCGAAGGATAGAGCCGTTTGAGCTTGATGCGAG
>CALLYN010000560.1 GCA_937858455.1 uncultured Kouleothrix sp. | reverse complement strand
CTGGCTGTGAGGTGCAGTCGCGGCGGCGACCGCACCTCACCCCCCTCCCCCCCCTCTCCCGCGCGCGGGAGAGGGGGGTGAGGGGGGTGAGGTGCGGTCGCCGCCGCGACTGCACCTCACAGCCAGATGTGTTTCCCCTTCCCCTGACGGGGGAGGGCTCGAAAGACGTTGCACGAGCCCTGACGTAGTGCATCACAATCTATACGTGGTCAAGCGAACAGCGCATCATGGCTTGCGAGGAGATCGTGGCGAAGGTAGGGGCGCGGCATGGCCGCGCCCCTACCTTCGCCAACGGGCAATATAGACGTGCCGCAGGTAAACACGAGTTCAGAGCGTAGAGCCTAGCTGGGCAGCAGCTCGCCGGCCTCGATCGCACTATCAAGCCGGTTTTGCTCGGGCGGCAGCGGGCATGTGGCGAACTCGGTAAACACACAGGGCAGGTTGCTGGCCCGGTTGAAATCGACGGTCACGAGCCCAAGCTGGGGCGCCGAGGTCACTACGGCCCGCCCGCCACCATACGTGGTTTTGCCGTTGGTGGTATCGCGGAAGTGCAGCACCAGCCCGCCGTCGCGCCAGCCAACCGCGTCTAGGCGCCGTTCGTGCTGCCCGACGGTAAAAGTCACAAAGCCCGGGCTGGTCTGGGCGCTGGTGTCGCCAAGCAGGTTTGTGATCGCGAGCGGCTTCGGCGGGTTATATGCGGTGAACACGCCCTCAACGCGGTAATCTTCGTCGATCGGAAACCAGCGCCGCCCGCGAAAGGCGGCTAGCGCCGGGCTTTTGGCATCGCGCACGCGCACGATCGTGCGTGAGCCGCGCTCGATGATGAAAAACGTGACGCTGCCGACGGTGAGCACGTCGGGCGTCTGCTTTGTATCTGCGTCGGTGCGCAGCACCGCCGCCTCATCCAGAAGTATGCCGTTGAGTTGTACGCCAGCGCCGGGTGTGGCCACGAGTGTGATCACGCCGGCTTCAAAACGCAGCAGGCCGACATCGGCCGGCGCGGATCCCTCGGGCAGTCGAATGTCCTTGCTGGCTCCTGAGCCGATCGTATAGCTCCCAGGCTGAAGCTCAAAGCGTCCAATAAGGCTGACCCAATCCCGCCGCAACGGAATCTCGGCCTCGCGACGCCAGGCTTCAAGCTCAGCTTGATAGAGGCTTGTGCTGGTTGTCATGGCTTGTTTCTTTCTCTGACAGGTAGATTTGACAGAAACCTTGGCGCGAAAGCGTCTGAGCTTTCACCGTAGAATGCAGCGCCAGCGCCTGGGAGATGCAGCAGACGCGTGGCTTGTGCGCTCGCGAGCGAGCTGCCTCTCCCTGCGGCGGCGCCGGCCGGTAGGATGGATGGTGGCGAGAACGCCGCCTCTGTGTGCGGTTTTCCCGCCGACAGAAGGCCGAGCACGCCAGCTGCGTAGATCCTCAAAAGAAGGGGTGACGCCATGGCTGGATTAATATTAATATACTTGATCTAATAAGTCAAGTAAAAACATGACAACGAGCGGAGGGCCGAGAGCGACTTCGCTTTCTCTGACTAGGAGAAATTTCTATGCGTAGTCCGGGCCACAAGTCAGGGCTGGAAGTGCATCAGCGCGAAACGGTTCGCCGGACCCGGCCGTAGGTTGCAACCTTACCCCACGGATCATCCTCGGCGAAGCGCGCCGCCCGGAACGGCTGCAGGTCGGCCGTGCGCGGCTGGCCATCGACAATCCACTCGGCCAAGCACTTGCCGATCGCCGGCGAGGTCTTGAACGACGTGCCGCTGTCGCCAGCTATCACGAACAGGCCAGCGATACCAGGAACCTGGTCGATAATCGGGCGGCCATCGGGGCTCATCATCACCATGCCGGCCCAGCCCCCGCGCATGGGCGCTTCGGCCATGGCGGGGAAGCGCGCCACCAGCCGCGCGCGCGCACTCTCGACTGCGGCTGGGTCGGCCGTCTCACGGTAGTTGTCGGGTGAGTCCTCCGACGCAATCCATTCCGCGCCGATCAGCGTGCCGCTGTCGCTTTCGGGCCGAAACCAGGTGTCGTTGATCGCGTCGATACAGGTCATATGGCCGCGGCCAATCGCGATCGGCCAGCGGAATATCACGACCTGCAGGCGATTCGGCTTCAGCCCCCAATCGATCCCCAATCTGCCCAGCAGCTGGTTCGACCAGGCGCCACCGGCGAACACCACCGTAGGCGCGTCGATTGGGCCGGCGGTGGTATCAACGCCGGTCACGCGGCCGTGCGCGTGGCGTACCCCTGTGACGGTTGTGTGGGTTGTGATGCTCGCGCCCAGCTCCTGCGCCCGCCGCACAAAGCCATAGCAGGTCTTGATCGGATCGGCGTAGCCGCTGCCGGGCTCGTAGGCCACATAGGTCAGGTCATCGGTGCGGCAGCCCGGCTCTAGCTCGCGTAGCTCCTGGGCAGAAATCACGCGCGCCTCCACGCCAATCGCGCGCTGCATCGCCACTGTGCTACGCAGCTCCTGCTCGAATGCCGGCGCAACGAGCTGGACAAACCCGGTGGCGGTGTAGCCGCACTCGCCGCCGACAATCCAATCCCAGTTCTTGAAGATCTTCAGGCTCTCGTAGGCCAGGCGCGTTTCATACGGGTTGGTGTAGTGCATCCGCACCAGCGCACCCGATTTTCCAGTGGCGCCTGCTGCCAAATAGCCCCGCTCGACGAGAATGATATTCTTTACACCCGCCTGGGCCAGGTGAAACAGGGCGCTCGCCCCATTGACGCCGCCGCCGATCACGATGACTTCTGCAGTTGTCATGGCTTTGTGTCGCCTTTCCGCATAGAAATAGTTGCCGGGCTGAGGCTCGGGTGCCGATCAGCGCAAGTCGAAGCCGAGTGCCTGGAGCGCCTCACGCAGTGTGTGCCGGCCCGAGAGCGATTGTGGCCCGGCCACCCGCCGTGCCGAGTGCTCCGCCCAATCGCCATCGACGTTCATGCGCTGCTCGGTGTAGAACGCGGCCATCACCCGGTTGTAATCCGCGACCGCCGTGTCCTGCTGCTCGAGCGCGTAGGTTTCGTGGTGCAGCACCGCGTTTTGTGGCAAACGTGGCTTGATCGCCGCCGTACGCGCGTCGTCCGGCCAGCCGACGCAAAGGCCGAAGAGCGGGAACACCCGCGGCGGCAGGCGCAGCTCGGCGGCCACATCGAGCGGATGGTTGCGAATACCGCCGATATAGACGGTGCCAAGGCCCAGCGCCTCGGCCGCGACGACCGCATTCTGTGCAGCCAGCGTCGCGTCGATCGCCGCGAGCAGCAGCATCTCGGTGTAGTCCAGCGCTGCGTATGGGAGGTTGCGCTGTTCGGCCACGCGCGCCAGCCGTGCCAAATCAGCAAGCCACACCAGAAAAAGCGGGCATTCGCGAACATGGGCCTGATCGCCGGCCAGCTGCGCCAGCCGCGCCTTGCGCGCCTGATCCTCGACCGATACGACGCTCCAGGCCTGCAGATTCGACGAGCTGGCGGCCGACTGCGCCGCCGCGACCAGCGCCGTAAGCGTGCCGGGCGGCAGCGGCTCAGGCGCATACGCACGCACCGAGCGGTGACTCAGCAGCACTGTCAGCAGCGCATGCCAGGCGGGCGGTGTCGCCGGTTTGCGCTCGCCATAGCGCAGCTGCAGCAGATCAGGAAGCACTTGCGGTTCCATTCGTATCTCGCTTTCGTTCCCCAAGCACGGCTATGCTCTTCGCCCCAGCCACCGGCACAGCCGTGACTACACACTTCCAGGCTCGCATAAATCTTAATATATTTGATTAAATTTATCAATTTTAATTGTACCCCGGTCGTTTTGCGAAGCTATGCAGGGCAGCGCAAAACGAAGTTCGGGGGCAGCTTCGCCGCCCCCGAACCCCCATAAATGCACCGCCTGATCGATTCGCAAAGTCCTGCCTCAGGATACGGGTGATGCTGCGTCGTCTTGTGAGTGACTATGCTCCCCGGCACGCCGCTTGCGCAAGCTTTCGATTGTGTGCACAAGCATGCGCAGGCTGACTGGCTTGGCCATGTACTCGTCGGCGCCGGCATCCAGGCAGCGCTCGCGGTCGCGCGGCAGGGCTAATGCCGTCACCGCGATGATCGGTGTATGCGCAAGTGCGCCGTCCGCGCGGATGCGCCGGATGGCTTCTAATCCGTCGACACCTGGCATCTGGATGTCCATCAGAATGATGTCGGGCTTCTCCTCCTGGGCGCAAACGATGGCTTCCTGCCCATTGCGCGCCACCGTCACATCGTAGCCCTTGGTGTGAAGGTACTCGAACAGCATATCAATATTCGTCTGGTTATCCTCGGCCAGCAGCAGGCGCGGGCGGGCCACCGGCTGCGGTACTGCCAGCAACGCCCGCTCGACCAGAGGCTCGGCTGTGCGCGTGGTCGCGCGGCGCAGTGCCGTCACAAACATCTCGCGGTCAATTGGTTTGAGCAGCACCTCGGCCGCGCCAAGCTCGCGCGCAAGCCTGGGTGTATCGACCACTGAAACGACGATCACAGGGATATTGCGGGTGCGCGGCTCGGCTTTGAGCTGTCTCAGCACGTGCCAGCCATCCTCGTCGGGCAGCAGGATGTCGAGAATAATCACATCCGGCTGGAGGGCGATCGCCCGCTCGACGGTGCCGGTGCTATAGGAAGAGATCTCGACCTGGGCGCCCAATTCTTGGAGGTAGCGCGAGAGCTGCGCCGCGACGGTAGTGGAGTCCTCTATCACCAGTGCCTGGCGAACCGCCGGCTGGGTTGTATCGACGACGCTGGCGGTAGCCAGGCGGACGGCGCGCTGCACCGCCGGATCCCACGGCAGTACGACCGAGAAGCGGCTGCCCTGGCCCACTACGCTCTCGACATGGACGCTCCCGCCGTGCGCCTCGGCCAGACGGCGCACAAGCGTCAATCCTAGCCCGGTGCCGTCGTGCGCGCGATTCAGGCGGCTGTCGATCTGCGTGAATGGCTGAAACAGCCTGGCCAGGTCTTCTTCCGAAATGCCGATGCCGGTGTCCCATACCGTGAACCTCACCTGCTGGCGCTCGGCGTCGCTGCGCACCTCCAGCCCGATCTTGCCGCCGCGCGGCGTGAACTTCACGGCGTTGGAAAGCAGGTTGACCAGGATCTGCTTGAGCCGCCGCTCGTCGGCGTTGATCAGCTCAGCCGCCGCGTCGATGCTGGTATTCAGGCTGATTTTTTTGGTGATGGCGATCTGGGCAACCATGCGCATGCTGGCCGTACACAGCATGTCGATATCCAGGGTTTCGTGCTCCAGGGTGAGGCGCCCGGCCTCGACTTTGGACAGGTCGAGGATGTCGTTGATCAGCCCGAGCAGATGCTGGCCGCTCTCAGTGATGCCTTGCAGCACCTCGATCTGCTTGGCGCTGACCGGACCGTAGATTTCCTCCTGGAGTGCCTCGCTGCGCCCGAGAATGCCGTTTAGCGGCGTGCGCAGCTCGTGCGACATGTTCGCCAGAAACTCATCCTTCAGCCGCGCCGCGCGCGCCAGCTCGGCATTGGCCAGGCTCAGGTCTGCCGTGCGCTCGGCGACCCGCCGAGCCAGCTGGGCGCGCTCGTCGTGCAGCTCGGCGATCAGCTGGGCGCGCTCGATCGCCGCCGCCGCCGACGCCGCGAGGGTTTCGGCGAGCCGCACATCGCTCGCCGTCAGCGAGCTGGGCTCGTGTCGATCGATCGAATAGATCCCGACCAGCTTATGGTTGGCAACCAGCGGCACGCCCAGCCAGCACCCAATATGGTCGGTGCCAAGCATCGGTTTCCAGGCTGGATCTTGGCGGGTGTCCGCGATCAAGTAGCTGTGCCGGGTCTCCACAATCGTGGCGATCGGTGGGCGCTGCGAGAGATCAAAGCGCAGCGCTTTTATCCGCTCCGGATCGGTCCACGCCTCGTACCCGCGCAGGTAGCGCACGCGGAAAGCGGTTGGATCATCCGGCAGCATGATGTTCGCGCTGTCGTAGGGGATCAGCTGCTGCAGCACGTCGAGCAATGTATCAAGCACCTGATCGAGCCCGAGCGGCCGAGCCAGCAGCTGGCCTGCCACATGCAGCAGGTCGGTAGCCTTCTGAGCGCGCTCACGCTCGGCGATCTCGCTCTGTGCATGCTGGAACAGGCGTGCGTTATGAATGGCCAGCGCCGCCCGGTCGGCTAGCTCCTGGGCGAGAAGAAGGTCGTCCTCGCCGAACGGACGCTGCTCGGGGCGGTGGCGGAACAGCGTCAGGACGCCGATCGACCGGTTTTGCACGCGCATCGGCACGCCAAGCATGCTGTGGAAGGCAAGTTGATCCCACAAGGCCCGCGACTCCGGCCGCACGCTCGCCCGAAACTGCTCGTGGTCGACGACCGGGAGCACGATTGGCTGGCCCGTCTGGGCGATGCGAGGGCCGGCTAAGGGTGCGTCGAGCGGCTGCGGGTGTTCGTTGTGCTCGTGGAGCAGGCGCAGCCGCTCGGAGTCGGTATCGTAGACCGCGAGCTGCTTGAGCCACAGCCCATCGTCGGAGACCAGGCTTACGGCACAGCCGTCGCCCAGCACTTCGGCCGTGATTGTCACGATTCGATCGAGCACACCCCCAAGATCAACGTTCGACTCGGCAAACGCCCGCGAAGCCTTGGCGAGCACCCGCAGCCGCTTAGTGGCACGCTCGTGAGCCTGCTCGGCGCGCTTGCGCTCGGTGATGTCGGTGGTGACGACGACCATGCGCCAATCGAGGAAGTCTACCGGCGCCGCGCTCACACTCGTCCAGATCGCGTCCCCGGCCTCGGTGACAATGCCAGTCTCTACATTAGTGACAGGCTGCTGCTCGCGAAACACGCGTGCGCTGGCAAACTCCTCGGCGGCCATAGGAGCGCCGTCCGGGCGGAGATACTGGCGCTGCTGATACGCTTGGTGAGACAGATCTACCTGGTCGAGACGCAGGATCTGGCTGAGGGCCGGGTTCGCATAGACGACCTGGCGCTCGGAGTCGAGGATCGAGGCGCCAACCGGCAGTATCTCGAATAGCGCGCCGAGTTTACGCTCGGTTTCCTGGTGGGCTGTCTCAGCGTCAACCTGCTTCGTGATATCCAGGCCAAAGACCGTGACGCCGCTGATGGTTCCGTCCGCCGAGCGAATCGGCATAAATCGGTACATAATCGTCAGCCCGGCAGCTTGCCGCTCGACGCTGAACCTTTCTCCGGCGAGCGCACGCTCATACGAAGCGTGCCAGCTCTCACGCCAGTCCTCGGGCATCGGCAGCGTCCAGATGCTCTCGCCGACGTGGAGCGCCTGGCCAGTCAGGGTTTGAACTTCACGGTGAAACTGCGAGTTGCCAATCAGCAGGCGCAGCTCGCGATCGAGCGACCAGACACGGCCGTCGACCGCCTCAATCACGCTGGTCAGCTGCTGCTCGCGCTCGCGCAGCGCCGCGTCTGTCTCGCGCTGCGCGGCAATATCGTGGAAGGTGCTGAACACGGCGATGAGCTGCCCATCCGCGCTGTAGATTGGTGCCGCGCTGACGGCGAACTTCGTCAGGGTGCCATCGCCGCGCCGGTAGCGCATGTCCTCCGTTGGGATGAGTGTTTCGCCCAGCAGTGCCCGGGCAATCGGGTACTCCTCGGGCGTGTAAGGGCGTCCATCTGGATGCAGGGCACCATATTGGGCATAGCCGCTATAGTCGGCATTGGGCGAGAGCGGATGTCGAAGCAGCCGCGCCGCCTCGAGGTTGTGGAACAGCAGCTCGCCAGTGGGCGCGGCAATCGCCACCCCCACCGGAAGCTGCTCCAGAACCGGAGCAAATAGCTGGTCGAGACGTGGCAGGCCGCCTGTGGGATCGGCGCTGGGCCGCGCCTGATGCCCATGTGTGGCTAGCTCGGCTTCGAGCGCGGCAATGCGCTGGCGTAAGGCCAGGTTCTCGTCGGCAAGTTTATTTGCGTCATTGGTAGGAAACTGCATAAGCATCTCGTCTTTGTTTTCTTGGAACGCTTAGCAGGGCTCGTGCAAATCGGCTTTCACTGCTCTTCCCTCCCTCTTCCATGCTCGGGAAGGGGGATTATTGTTAGCGTCGTGGTGCAATCGCAAAGCGACCACGCCACGGCGCCAGATTTGTTTTCGCCTGCCCTGATAGGGGGAGAGGCCGAAAGACGTTGCACGAGCCCTGGCACACTTAGAGTCTGTTTGAAAAGGGGGTGCGCGAGGGGCATAGC
>CALLYN010000559.1 GCA_937858455.1 uncultured Kouleothrix sp. | reverse complement strand
AGATCCGCGACCTGCTGGGCCTGCCCGGCCTGCCCGCGCGCATCGAGTGCTACGATATCTCGAATACTCAGGGCACCAATTCGGTTGGCGCGATGGTGGTGTTCGAGCACGGCGAGCCAAAGAAGAGCCGCTACCGCAAGTTCAAGATCCGCACCGTCGAGGGCGCCAACGACGTCGCTTCGATCCAGGAGGTGATCCGCCGGCGCTTCAAGCGCGCGGCCGAGGCTGCCGGCGAGGAGCTGGCGGCGGGCGTGCAGGACCCTGGGCTTAATCCCGACGGCGACGCTCGGGCGGCGCAGGCTGGCCAGGGCGGCGAGGCGTACGACGAGGTTGCGGCGCACGAGGGCGGCGAGGTGCTCGACGAGGTCGAAAATCCCAAGTCCAAGGCGCAGAGCCAGGATGAAACCTGGGCCGAGCTGCCCGACCTGATCTTGATCGACGGCGGCGTAGGCCAGCTGAACGGCGCACTCGAAGTGCTGCGCGAGCTTAACTTCGCGCACATCCCCACCGTCGGCGTGGTGAAGGGCGCGAACCGCGACCGCTTCGACCTGCTGCAGCCTGGCGCGGCCGAGCTGATTGTGCTCAAGCGCGACGGTGCCGCGCTGCGCTTGATCCAGACGATCGACGAGGAGACCGACCGCTTCGCCAAGAACTACCACCGCAACCTGCGTGCCAAGTCGGCGCTTAGCTCGACGCTGGAAGAGATCCCTGGCATTGGCCCGAAGCGCCGGCGCGCGCTGCTGCTGGCGTTCGGCTCGCTTGAGGGCATCCGCGCCGCCACCGTCGAGCAGCTCGCCGCAGTTCCCGGCATGACGCGCAAAAGCGCCGAGGAGATCAAGGGGCTACTGTAGGCCGGCCGGGCGCATGTCCTGGCTGGGCTGGCGGTCGTCGTCGTTGAACCAGCGGAAGAACACGATCGTCAGCACGCCGAGAAACACCAGGGCGCCTGGCACCCACATGATCAGCCCGGCGATCTGCTGGTCGAGCTGAGGCGAGATGCCCCACACTCGCGGCGCCCGGCCGTAGGTCGGGTACAGGATCCAGCCCGCGAAGGTGATCAGCGCGCCCAGGATGGTCGGCGGCAGCGACTCGAGGAACAGGTACAGGCACTGCGCCGGCTCGGCGATGCGCGGCAGCTCGTCCATCGGGCTAAACACCGGCCACCAGGTCAGCGTGGCCGTCGTGATGAACAGCACGTGCTCGAATGCATGGACTGGCGCGCTGCGCAGCGTGGCCTCGTAGTAGGCCGGCGTGTGCCACACCGCGAACACCAGGTTGAAGCAGAGAAACGTGAAGAGCGGGTTGGTGAGAAACCGGCCGATCGGCAGCGCCAGCGGCAGGCGCAGCAGCGGGCGGAACAGCCAGCGCGGCGTGCCGAGCAGCAGCAGCGGCGGCGCGATCAGCGTAATCAGCAGGTGCTGCACCATGTGCGCCGAGAGTAAGTAGCCGTCGCCTAGCGTCTCGATCGGCGAGCACAGCGCGATCAGCAGCACCAGCGAGCCGAGCAGAAACGTCTGCACTCGCGCGGCCGACACCGGCGCGGAGCCGGGGAAGCGCGCGCGCAGCGGCCCGACGCATGCCAGGTATGCGCCGGCCTGAAGCACCAGGCCAAGCAGAATCAGCGGATCCCAGTTCCACCCGAACATCTACGTCTCCCCACGAGCGGCTTGAGAAGGGCGGTGTTTCGGCGGGTAGCGATCACATTCGCGGCCGCCACTGATGACTTACACTTTGGTGGGGGTTTGGGGGCGGCGAAGCCGCCCCCAAACTTCTTATTGTGTTGCACGACGTGGCTTCGCCATGTCGTGCAACACAATCTCTACGTGATCAAGCGAACAGCGTATGAGAGGGATGCGCAAGGGTTATAGCTCCGCGCACTCCGCCTTTTCAGACATGCTCTCCGATACGGCGGCAGGCAAGCACAGCCGGACAGGCCGTTGCCTATTTGCCGTGCCTTGCGGTGCCGCTCAGCCGCCGATGCCGACGTGGCCGCTAAAGAGCGCCTGGAACGCCAGCAGCATAGTGGTGGCCATTAGCAGCGGCGCGATGAACAAGAACTTGAAGATGTTCGCGTCGCCGCGCAGGTGCATGAAGAACATCACCACCGCCGCGCCCTTCACCACCATCATGATCAGCAGCAGCGCAAGCAGCACGATCTGCGGCAGCCCAATGAATGTCACGAGCACCTCGGCCACCGTGATCACCGCCAGCACCGCGCCGACGAGCAGGTAGAAGCGTGGCGTGTGCTCGGCATGCCCATTGGAATGTTTCTCGGCCATGTTGCGGAACTCCTCACAGTATTACGAGAAACGCGGTGGCCCGCGATATAGTCTCTTTCTGCAGCCCTAAACCCATCGCGTAACTGCGATTCTAGCGAGGCACAATGCCGGCGGCTAGCCACCGGCGTGGCGGAACAGCACCAGCGCGGCTTCGGGCGCGAAGTCGGGCATCAGGTAGATGATCGTAAAAATGCCAACCCACACCAGGTCGACGAAGTGCCAGTACAGGCCCGCCAGCTCGATATCCATCACGTTCTCGCGCGATTTCGGGTAGGCCCGCACCTTGAAGAACGTCGCCAGCAGCCAGATTACGCCGATCGCCACGTGCGTGCCGTGGAAGCCCGTCAGGATGAAGAACGTCTGCCCGAACAGGCTGGTGGGCATGGTGATGCCCTCGCCGACGATCAGCTCGGTGAACTCGTAGGCCTGGCCGCCGAGGAAGCACAGCCCCAGTCCGGCGGTCGAGAGCATCCAGATCGTGAACTGGCGGCGGTCGCCGCGGCGCGCTGCCGCCAGCGCCAGCACCATGGTGACGCTGCTGGCCAGCAGGATGGCCGCCAGCGCGCTGGTGACGCCGATCCCCAGCACTTCTTTCGGGTCGGGGCCGCCGGCCGCGAGGTTGCGCGGCTTATACACCAGGTACACGGTGATCAGCGCGGCAAAGAACATCACCTCCGAGCCGATAAAGGCCCAGACGCCGAGCTTGCGGCTGTCGACGTGCATCGACGTGGCGTGGTCGGCCTGCACGCCATGGCTAGCCGCCGAGTGGCTGGATGTCGTGGAGATCTGGCTCATGCGTTGCTCCTCAATACAGGTACAGAGCCAGGAACCGGGCGCTGAGAACCATCGCGGGCGTCCGGTTCTTGCCTCTCGGCTCCTGGCCCTCTGCTAGCTAATGCGCGGCGTCGGCGTGGGCGGCCCTGACCCAGCGAACAATCGCGAAAGCGATGATCGCCAGGCCGACAATCCCCAGCAGCGGCACCGGTACGTCGGGCGAGACGAAGCGGTACAGCGCGCCATAGCCGGCCACCGTCACGCCAAAAGCCAGGATCAGCGGGGCGATCGTCGGCGAGGGCATGTGGATCGGGCCTTCATCGCGCGCCTCGGCCTGGCCGGCGCGCGCGCGCTGCAGCATCTCGCCGCGCTTCAACGGCTGCGTGCCCGGCTCGTGGGCCATGTCCAGCTCGGGGTATTTGGTATCCCACAGCGGGCGGCGGCTATACACCGTCGGAATGCGGTCGAAGTTGTGAGGCGGCGGCGGCGAGCTGGGCGTGGCCCACTCGAGCGTCGCGGCGTCCCACGGGTCAAGCGGCGCTGGGGCGCCGTTGCGCAGGCTGGTGAGCATATTCCAAATGAACACCAGCACCGAAAGCGCCAGCGCGAATGCGCCGATCGTCTCGATCAGGTTCCAGATCTCCCAGCCCATGCCGGCCTCGTAGGTGTAGTAGCGGCGCGGCATGCCCTCGGTGCCAAGGATGTGCATCGGGAAGAACGTGATGTTGAACGCGATCAGCATGAACCAGAACTGGAGC
>CALLYN010000558.1 GCA_937858455.1 uncultured Kouleothrix sp. | reverse complement strand
GGGCTGGCCAGCCGCACCAGCCGCACGCCCCCGCCGAGCGTGGCCGCACGCTTGGCGCCCTGCTGCGCCTGCCGGCCGCGCAGCTGGCGCTGGCCTCAATGGTGGTAGGCCAGGCCACCATGGTGCTGGTGATGTCGGTCACATCGTTGCATATGGACCACAATCACCACGGCGGCGACGAAATCTCGCTGGTGTTTATGGCGCATACAATTGGCATGTATGGCCTCTCGATCGTCAACGGCGGCCTGATCGACCGCCTGGGCCGGCGCGCCGCCATCGCTATTGGCGTGGGCTTGCTGGTGGCCGGCGGCCTGCTCGCGCCGGCTTCGCTGCTCGCCGGCTGGCTGACGCTGGCGCTGTTCCTGATCGGCCTGGGCTGGAACCTGTGCTATGTCGGCGGCTCGACAATGCTGGCCGACATGCTGGCCCCGGCCGAGCGCGGCAGCCTGCAGGGCAGCGTTGAGCTGATTGTCAACCTCACCTCGGCTAGCTGCAACCTGCTGAGCGGCGTGATCCTCGATCATTTCGGCTACACCACCCTCGGCGTGGCCGGCGCCGCGCTGGCGCTCGTGCCGCTGTTGCTGGTTGGCCTGCACTGGCTGCGCCCGGCGCGCCGCGCCCGCGTGGCCTGAGCCGGCTTGGCGCGCTGCCAGGTACTACCAAATCCGGCAAAGCACCTGCTGTACGGTGAGAGTTCGGGTGCGACGAAGCCGCACCCGAGCTTTCTTTTGTGCTGCCCGGCTTCGCCGGGCAGCACAGCGGAACAGACAAAGCGTGGGTTCGAAAAATGGTGCATGGGCCGCATATATCTTTGCAATCTATTGACAAAATATTTGCAAAATGTTATACTTGCACAAGTTATAGTATCCATAACAGTAGAGAGAGCCCATGAACAAGCGCTCGCCCATGGCATTCATCTTCCTCACCGTGTTTATCGACCTGCTTGGCGCCGGGATTGTGCTGCCGCTTCTTCCGTACTACGTCAAAATCATCGAACAATCCGAGAGCGCGGCCCTAGCCGAGAACCGCGCGATCATCGTCGGGCTGCTAGCGGCCTCGTTCTCGCTGATGCAGTTTCTGTGCGCGCCGGTGCTGGGGGCGCTCTCCGACCGCTTCGGCCGCCGGCCGGTGCTGCTGATCAGCTTGCTTGGCACTGGCATCTCGTATATTGTGTTCGGCCTGGCCGATCGGCTGCTGGGCTTCGGCGCTGCGGCGGTGCTGGCGGTGCTGTTTGGCGCGCGCATCCTCGACGGCATCACCGGCGGCAATATTTCTACGGCCCAGGCGTATATCGCCGACATCACCACCCCCGAGAATCGCGCCAAAGGCATGGGCATGATCGGCGCGGCCTTCGGCCTGGGCTTTATGCTCGGCCCGGCGCTGGGCGGCCTGCTCAGCGGCATCAGCCTTGAGGCGCCGGCCTTCGCGGCGGCTGCGCTGGCGCTAGCCAATGTGGCCTTTGGCTACTTCATGCTGCCCGAGTCGCTTCCGGCCGAGCAGCGTATCGCCGTGCCGCTGGCGAAAATGAACCCGCTGGCGCGGCTGAGCGGCGTGCTGAGCAACCAGGCAATTCGCCCGCTGCTGGCCGGCGTGTTTATGCTCAACCTTGCGTTTGCGGGCATGCAGAGCAACTTCGCGGTGTACAGCGACGCGCGCTTCGGCTTCGGGCCCCGCGAGAACGCCTTTATCTTCGCGTTCATCGGCCTGATGGCGGTGATCATGCAGGGCTTCCTCATCCGCCGGCTGGTGCCGCGCTTTGGCGAGATGCGGCTGGCGGTGGTTGGCCTGGCGCTGATGGCCGTGGCGTTTACGCTGATCGCGCTCGCGCCGCAGCCCTGGACGCTCTACCCGATCATGGGTCTGCTGGCGGCCGGCAGCGGCATGGCCACGCCCTCGCTCACCAGCCTGATCTCGCGGCGCGTGGCGCCGCAGGCGCAGGGCGCCACCCTTGGTGGCACGCAGGCGCTCAATAGCCTGACCATGGTGCTCGGCCCGCTGCTGGCCGGCGCGCTGTTCGACGTTCTCGGCCTCCAGGCGCCCTACTTCGTCGGCGGCCTGCTGGTGGCCGGCGCGCTGGTGCTGATCGGCATAGCGGTGCGCGCCTCGGCGCCTGCGGTCGTGTCGACCGGCATGCCCTCGCTCTCGCCCGAAGTCGAGTAGTACTGGCTCTGCTGGATCGCTTTCGTTTTGCGATACCTTGCCCGGCAAAGCCGGGCAGGGTATCGCAAATTTCGGGGGTGGCTTCGTCGCCCCGCAGATGCTGTTTCGCGCCCCTCTGCCCACGTGGGAGAGGGGCGTTTGGTTGGCGAGCGGAGCCACACCGAGCCTGTGGTATACTGCGGCACGCAATCGCTCAGTGCCAACGAGGTGTGCTGTGGGCAACGCTACCGGGCCGATCATCGCGATCGGCGACCTGGTGTGGGATGTGCTGGTGAAGCCGTATACAATGCTGCTGCCGGGCGGCGACACGACCGGGCGGATCGCGCTGGCGCCGGGCGGCTCTGCCGCGAACGTGGCAACCTGGATCGCGCGGGTGGGCATGCCGGCTGGCTTTGTGGGGAAAGTCGGCGCCGACGTGTTCGGCGACCTGGTGGTCGGCGACCTCGAGCGCGAGCAGGTGGCGGCGTATGTCAGCCGCACCACCGAGCACGACACCGGTGTGATCCTGGTGCTGATCGACCGCGCCGGGCAGCGCAGCATGGTGACGAACCAGGCCGCCGATTTCCAGCTGATGCCGGCCGACTTGCCGCTCGACGCGCTGCGCGCCAGCAGCCACGTGCATATCACCGCCTGGTCGCTGTTCACCGACCCGCCGCGCGCTGCGGCGCTCCGCGCCGCGCAGGTGGCCAAGGCTGCCGGCGCCACAGTGTCGTTCGATCCTGCCTCGTACCAGATGATCCGCGAGATGGGCCACGACCGGTTTGCGCGCATTACCGCCGCGCTGCCGGTAGATATCCTCTTCCCGAATCGCGAGGAAGGCCAGGCGCTCACCGGCGAGCACGCCCCCGAGCAGATCGCGCAGGAGCTATTCGAGCGCCATAACGGCGCGGTGATTGTGCTGAAGCTCGATAAAGATGGCTGCTTTGTCAAGGCGGGCGACCACGCCCAGCACTACCCCACCGGCGATGGCCCGGTGATCGACGCGACCGGCGCGGGCGATGCGTTCGATGGGGCGTTTCTGGCGCGCTACCTGCGCGACGGCGACCTGGCGGGCGCCGCGCGGTTCGCCAACGATATTGGCAGCTGGGTCGTCGCGCGCTATGGTGCTCGCCCGCCGATCGACGACGAGCTGCGTGCTATTCTGAAGCGATCGTAGCGGCTAGATGTCGGAGTAGAGGCTCGGCCGCAGGCCGCGCGCCTCGAGCAGGCCGCCCAACTTTTGCAGCCCCAGACGTACGCGCGTCTTGATCGTGCCGAGCGGCCGGTTGAGCTTGGTGGCGATCTCCTGGTGCGACATGCCGCCAAAGTACGCCAGCTCGATCGCCTGGCGCTGCGCCTGCGGCAGCTCGCACAGCACCTCGGCGATCACCCGGCGCTGCTCGGTGGCCCAGGCCGCCGCCGGCACGTCCATCTGCTCGTCGATCAGCTGCTGGATAATCGGGTGCTCTACGTCTTCGTACACCGGCGTGGGCCGCGAGCGCAGCCGGCGCAGCTCGTCGATGCACAGGTTGTGCGCGATCCCAAACAGCCACTGCGCTACCCGGCCACGCTCGCGCTCGAAGCTGGCGCTGCGCCGCCATACTCGCCAGAATACCTCTTGCACCAGGTCTTCGGCCATCTCGGGGTTCTTGAGCATCCGCAAGCCCATGCGGTAGACGATCGCGGCATAGCGGTCGTACAGCACCTCGAGCGCCTGGCTGTCGCCCTGCGCAATCGCCGCCATCAGATCGAGATCGCTCGTGGCAGGGCTTCCATCGTGCTGTCGCGCACTGCTAACAATCGGCCGGGTGGCTTTTCCGAGCGTGTTTGCAGCCATGGCAGGTGCCTTCCTCATTCGCTGGTCGGTGTCGCCGGTTCTTGAATGGCCGCATTATACAGCCTTTGCACAGCCTTGTCAATAAATTGAACAGCTATTGCAACATTTATGCCAGGAACTTGTGCAACACGTCGCTCTCCGGCCGGCGCCGCTTCACCAAAACCGAACAGCTTCCGAGCCGCATTCGGGCGCAAAGCGTACGTATATATATGGTATACTGCGCGGCATTGATCACAAACCGCCTGTTTCGGCCTGCGACACAGCCGTGCGTGCGCATACGTGGCGCTGAACAGGCTTCGCACAGAAAGATTGAACCTTCATGCTGCGTACCCGCCTCGAGAGGATCTTTCTCATTCTGCTGGTCACCGTTCCACTGCTCGGCACTCTGTTTGCAATCTGGCTGCTCTGGCAGCGCCTCGTCGGCTGGCGCGATGTCGCGATCTTGGCCGGCATGTATCTCTTCAGCGCGCTTGGCATCACAATCGGCTACCACCGCATGCTGACGCACCGCAGCTTTGAAGCGCACCCGGCGGTGCGTTTTTTCTTTCTGATGCTCGGCTCGATGGCGATGGAAGGCCCGGCGCTCGACTGGGCTTCGATCCACATTAAGCATCACGCCAACACCGACGCCGACGACGACCCGCACAGCCCGCTGCACGGCTTTTTTCACGCGCACATGGGCTGGTTCATGAATGTGTACCACGCCGAGCCCGAGACGTATGGCCGCTGGCTGCTGAAGGACAAGCTCGTGATGTTTATGAGCAATACGTTCTTTGTGTGGGCGGTGCTGGGGTTTGTGATCCCGTACC
The DNA here is from genome assembly GCA_937858455.1 of uncultured Kouleothrix sp. Taxonomy (GTDB): domain Bacteria; phylum Chloroflexota; class Chloroflexia; order Chloroflexales; family Roseiflexaceae; genus Kouleothrix. Next base: position 4,564 of record CALLYN010000558.1, on the reverse strand, counting down.
TGCTGGGCGGCTGGCGCGGGGTGCTCTGGGGCGGGCTGGTGCGGGTGTTCCTGACGCACCACGTCACCTGGAGCGTGAACTCTGTCTGCCATACCTTCGGCGGGCGCATGTTCGACACCGCCGACGAAAGCCGCAATCACTGGCTGGTGGGGCTGCTGGCGTTTGGCGAGGGCTGGCACAACAACCACCACGCCTTCCCGCGCTCGGCGTTTCACGGGATGCGCTGGTGGCAGTTCGACCTTTCGGCCTATATCATCCGGCTGCTCGAGGCCACCGGGCTGGTGTGGAATGTCTGCCGCGTGTCGTTCGAGAATATGCAGGCGCGCCTGGCACGCCGCCCCGAAACACCCTCGGCCTAGTACTGATACGCTGTTCGCTTGATCACGTATAGATTGTGTTGCCCTACGTGGCTTCGCCACGTAGGGCAACACAAAAAGAAGTTCAGGGGCGGCTTTGCGCCCCCGAACCCCCACCATAGCGCAGGCGCTCAGCGCGCCGATCACGGCCGCACGTGGCCATCGCCCTCGATCACCCATTTGTAGGTTGTCAGCTCGCGCAGCGCCATTGGCCCGCGCACGTGCAGCTTTTGCGTGCTGACTGCGATCTCGGCGCCTAGCCCCAGCTGGCCGCCGTCGTTGAAGCGCGTCGAGGCGTTCACGAACACCGCCGACGAGTCAACCGCCGCGACAAACCGGTCGGCGGCGGCGCGGTCCTCGGTGACGATCGCGTCGGAGTGGTCGCCATAGCGCGCGATATGCTCCAGCGCGTCGTCCAGCCCATCGACCACGCGCGCCGAGAGCACCAGCGCCATGAACTCGGTGCCAAAATCGCTGGCCTGTGCCGGCACAACGCGCTCGCCCGCCAGGCCGGCACCCTTCAAAATCGCCAGCGACTCTTCGTCGGCGCGTAGCTCGACGCTATGCGCCAGCAGATCGCGGGCAATCGCCGGCAGCGCCTCGGCGGCAATGCTGCGGTGCACCAGCACCGTGTCGAGCGCATTGCAGACGCTTGGGCGCTGCACTTTTGCGTTGCGAATGATTGGCACTGCCTTGGCCAGGTCGGCCGCCGCGTCGACATATACGTGGCATACGCCGATCCCGCCGGTGATCACCGGAATGGTTGCTTTCTCGCGGCAGAACTGGTGTAGCGCCGCGCCACCGCGCGGGATGATCACGTCGACATAGCGGTCGAGCCGGAGCAGCTGCTCGACCAGTGCGCGATCGGGGTCGTCGATCACCTGAATGGCGTCGGCCGGCAGCCCGGCCGCCGCGAGGCCGGCGCGGATCACGCCGGTGAGCGCCGCGCACGAGCCGACGATCTCTTTGCCGCCGCGCAGGATCGCCGCGTTGCCCGATTTCAGGCACAGCGCCGCGATGTCGACGGTGACGTTCGGGCGGGCCTCGTAGATCACGCCCACCACGCCCAGCGGCACGCGCCGCCGGTGTACGCGCAGCCCATTCGGCAGCAGCGCCTGGTCGAACTGCTCGCCGACCGGGTCGGGTAGGCGCACCACGGTGAGGGTATCGGCGGCGATCGCCTCCAGCCGCGCCCGCGTGAGCAGCATCCGGTCGAGCAGCGCGGGCGACATACCGGCCGCGCGCCCGCGCTCCATGTCGCCGGCATTGGCCGCCAGCACTTCGTCGGCGCGCTCGAGCAGCGCCGCGGCGATGGCCTCAAGCGCGGCATTCTTGCGCGTGGTATCGGCCAGCGCCAGCGTTCGGGCGGCCGCGCGCGCGCGCTGGCCGATCTCGTTCAGGTCAATCATTCGGTTTCTCTCTCCGTGGTAACACGAGAAACGCAGTGGCCCGCGTCGCCAGTTGATTCTGCCTGCGGCAGCATGGCACTGCCGATCTTCTGCGCACGATCAATGAAAAGTACCGCTCTGCCGAAGGCAAAACACCCACCGCGTTTCTCGTGTCCTGGTAAGCCGCACGCAGCTGGCGCACTCTGTGGTGATGGATCTGCGTGCGATGCCGCAGCCGCAACTGCGTAAGCTCGGCATCTACTGGCCGCCAGGCGACTACAGCAGCACCATATCGTCGCGGTGCACAACCTCAGGCCCGTAGTCGTAGCCAAGCGTCTCGGCGATCTGGTTTGAGCGCATCCCCTTGATCATCCGCAGGTCGCGCGCGCCATACTGCGCCAGGCCGCGGGCGATCTCCTGGCCGGCGCCGTTGAAGATCCGGATCGTCTGGCCGCGCTCGAAATCGCCCTCGACGCCGACGACGCCGGCGGGCAGCAGGCTTTTGCCGCCCTCGGTGAGCGCGCGCGCCGCGCCGCTGTCGGCCAGCACCCGGCTGTGGCGCGCCACCTCGGCAAGCACCCAGCGCTTGCGGCTTTCGAGCCGGCTGGCGATCGCCGGAAAGCGCGTGCCAAGCAGCGCGCCGTCGAGCACCTGCAGAATCACCTCGGGCGTGGCGCCACTGGCGATCACCACCGCCGTGCCGCTGTGCGTCGCAAGGTCGGCGGCGTGGATCTTGGTGAGCATGCCGCCGGTGCCGCGCGTATTGCTGCCGCCCGCCAGCGCGTAGATCGCGTCGTCGATCGCGCGCACCTCGGGGATGAGCTTCGCGGCGGGGTCGCGGCGCGGGTCGGCCGAGTACAGCCCGTCGATATCGCTCAGGATCAGCAGCAGGTCGGCGTCGACCAGGTTGGCCACCAGCGCCGAGAGCGTATCGTTATCGCCAAGGCGGATCTCGTCGACCGCCACCACGTCGTTTTCGTTGATGATCGGCAGCACGCCGTGCAGCAGGCAGGCCAGCAGGGTATTGCGGGCGTTGAGGTAGCGGTGGCGGTCGCGCAGGTCTTCGCGCGTCAGCAGCGTCTGGGCCACCGCAATGCTGTACAGGTCGAAGATCTGCTCGTAGATGTGCATCAGGCGGCTCTGGCCCACCGCCGCCAGCAGCTGTTTGAACGGTAGGTCTTTGCGCCGTGGCGGGAACTGCAGCCGCTCGCGGCCGGCCGCCACCGCGCCCGAGCTGACCAGCACCACCTCGACGCCGCGCGCGCGCGCTGCGGCGATCTGGCGCACCAAGTCGACCAAGCGCGGGCGGTGGATGTGATCGGTGCCGGCGGTGAGCACGTTGGTGCCGAGCTTGACGACGATGCGTTTGGAAAGCATAGATCAGAAGTCAGGAGTTATGAGCCAGGCGCCGGGCGCTAGCAGAGCAGCTGCTTCCGACGCCCGACGCCCGACTGCTTATGCTAGGGGACAAGCCGATACCCCACGCCCCACTCGGTCAGCAGGATCTTCGGGTCGCGCGGGTCGGTTTCGATCTTGCGGCGCAGGTGCCAGATATACACCTTGAGGTAGTCGTTATCTTTGGTATACTCCTGGCCCCACACGCCGCGCAGCAGCGCCTCGTGCTCCATCACCGCGCCGGCGTTCTCGGCCAGCAGCAGCAGCAGATCGTACTCGGTAGGCGTCAGGTCGACGATGTCGGCGCGCACGCGCACCTCGCGCTTCTGCTTTTCGATCTGGATCTCGCCGTTGCCGGCGGTGACGGGCCGGTTGGGCGATGGCACGCGCCGCAGCAGCGCACGCACGCGCGCCATCAGCTCGTCCATGTTGAACGGCTTGCCGAGGTAATCGTCGGCGCCGCTGTCGAGGCCGGTCACGATATCCTGGCTCTGCACGCGCGCCGTGAGCATAAGCACCGGCACCTGCGAGAACTCGCGCAGCTTGCGGCACGCCTCCCAGCCGTCCATCTCGGGCATCATCAAGTCCATGATCACCAGATCGGGCTGGTGCTCCTGGGTCATCATCACGCCTTGCACGCCGTTTTCGGCCTGGAGCACGGCAAAACCCTCGTGCTCAAGGTTGATCCGCACAAGCTCGCGCAACCCCGATTCATCGTCGACGATTAGAATTCTCCGTTGCTGCATACACCCCTCGCTCGCCTGTCAGCGTTGCGCCGACGTTTCTTGCTGTAGTTTGTTGAATAGCGCCTCGACATCCTGTGTCGTCATCGCGCTAAAGAGCAGAAAGCGGACGTTGCCTTCCCGATCGATCAAGAAGCTGGTTGGCAGTACATACACCTGGTAGGCCCGGTCAACGCTGCTGTCGCCGTCGAGTGCGATCGGGTATGTGACATGATGCTCGGTAAGGAATTTGCGAATATCGGCGTCGCCGTCGGCGCCTTTGCGCTCGTTCTCGCGCACATTCACGCCGATGATCTGCAAGCCCTGGGCGCTGAGCTTCTCGTAGGCGGCCTGAAGCGCGGGCGTTTCTTCGCGGCAGGGCGCGCAGTTGGTATACCAGAAGTTCAGCAGCACGACTTTGCCGCGGTAGTCGCTCAGGCGCACTTGCTGGCCGTCGAGCGTGGGCAGCGCGAAATCGCTGGCCGGCCGGCGCACCTCGGCTGCGGGCGGCAGGCTCGCCGCCGCCTGCTGGCCCGAGACGACCCACACCACCGCGATGACGATCAGGCCAAGCAGCGCGCCACCAACCGCCATTGCGATCTCGCGCCGGCTGAGGCCACGGCGGGGCGCGCGCGCGCCTGCGGCTGGCGCGGCGCCAATGCTGGCATCGTAAGCCCTGCGGCGGGCCGGGTCGCGCAGCACG
>CALLYN010000557.1 GCA_937858455.1 uncultured Kouleothrix sp. | reverse complement strand
ACTGGCGAGGAACTCGCTCTTGGCGCGGTTGGCGCGGTCGGCCTCGGCGCGGGCCGCCTTGGCGGCGTGAAACAGGCGCGCATTCTCGATGGCGAGGCCGGCGCGGTCGGCGAGGTCTTGCAGGAAGGCCTGGTCGGCGTGGGTGTAGGGCAGGCCGGGCAGATCGCGCGAGACGCCGAGGGTGCCGAGGATGCGCCCGCGCGCCCGCAGCGGCACGATCAGCATGCTGGCGATATTGCATTTCTCAAGGTAGGCATGAAACTCCGGCCGGATCTGCGCGCGCGCCTCGGATGGCGTCATGTTTGAGATCAGCAGCGGCGTACCGGTGTATGCCACGTGGCCAGCCAACCCCTGGCTCACCGGGTAGGCGGTAGCGGTGAACAGATCCTGGAGCAGCGCCCGCATTTCAGCGTTGCCGTGGTGCACGGCGCGGGTCTGAAGCTGCTGGCGATCTTCCGAGAGCACCGCGACGGTGGCAGTATCGCCCATGAGCCACCAGACGTGGCGCGCGAGCGTGTCGAACAGCGGCTGCAGCTCGCTGCCGACCTCGGCCAGTGCCTGCGAGAGCTCGGCCAGGGCGGTGGCCTGCTCGGCCAGCGTGCGGATCTGCTCGGCCAGCGCGGCGCGCTCGGCGATCTCGGCCTGGAGGCTGGCGGTGCGCTCGGCCACGCGCCGCTCGAGCACGCTATTCAGCTGGCGGATCTCGTCCTCGGCGCGGGCACGTTCGGCCAGCTCGCGCTGCACCTGCACGAACAGGCGCGCGTTGATGATCGCCAGCGCGGCGCGGTCGGCCAGGTCTTGGGCCTGCTGGAGGTCGTCTTCGTCGAAGGGCGGCTGCTCAGGGCTATAGCGCGCCACCAGCATGGCGCCGAGCACGCGGCTCTGGTAGCGCATAGGCACCAGTATAATCGAGTGCAGGCCGCCCTGGTTGATGATCGGCCAGCTGTCGAGATCGTCGTCGCTGGCGTCGACCACTGGGATGAATACCTGCTTGCCGCTTTCGAGCACGCTGCGCACTGGCGCGCTGGCCGATAGCACGGCCACATCCATCGTGGATGGCAGTAAGGTGAGCTTGGCCGGGTCGGCGGCATATGCGCTGGCAAGCTGGGCCAGCTTGCCGTCGTCGGAGTACAACCGGATCGCGCATATATCGCCGAGCGAGAGGCACGTTTTGCGCGCCACCAGGTCGAGGGTGGCCTGGTAATCGCTGGTAGCCTCGGCCAGCGCGCGCGATACCTCGGCGAGCACCTGCAGGCGCGCGGCCTGGGCCTGGGCGCGGGCTTCGATGCGTTTGCGCGCGGTGATATCTTCCACCACGCTGATGAAATACTGCGCGCCGGTCTCGTCGCGCTGGAGCGATACCGTCAGGTTGATCCAGATCAGCGCGCCGCTTTTATGGATGTAGCGCTTTTCGAGCGAGTAGGTCTCGATCTCGCCGCGCAGCACCGCGCTGGCCAGCGTCAGGTCGGGCTGCAAGTCGTCGGGGTAGGTGATATCTTGAAAGCGCAGGGCGAGCATTTCTTCGTGGGTATAGCCGACGATCGTGCACAGCCGCTGGTTGACGCGCAGCCACTGGCCGTTGGGCGCCACGTGCGCCAGCCCAACGGCGGCCTGCTCGAAGGTCGCGCGGAAGCGCTCTTCGCTTTCGCGCAGCGCCGCTTCGGCGCGCTTGCGCTCGGTGATGTCGATCATCATGCCCGAGAGCAGCTCTTTGGTGCGCGTGGTGCTCACAAGCATTGTTTTGGGCGTGCCGTCGCGCGTCTTGAGCTCAAGCTCGTAGTTCGAGATGCTGCCGTCGTGCTGTATCAGCCTCAGCACCTTTTCGCGAACCTGCGGATTCTGGTATAGCTGAATGGTTGTCTGGCTCATCAGCTCGGCCTCGGCATCGTAGCCAAGCATGTGCACCAGCGCTGCGTTGACGTACACGATCTTGCCGCTTGGCGTGGCGCGAATAATGCCGAGCAGCGCGTGCTCGGCCAGCGAGCGGAATTCTTGCTCGGATCGCGCCAGGTCGCGGTTCGCGCGCTGCAGCGATTCCTCGATCGCGCGCCGCCGCTCGATCTCTGCCGTGATGTCCAGATCGGCGCGCTTGCGCTCGGTGATGTCGGTGTGCGCCACCACCGCCCCGCCCTGCGGCGTCGCCAGCGGCGTGGCGGTCATCGAGAACCAGCGCTCCATGTCGGGCGAGTGGCAGGGGTATTCGAGCGTAAAGCTGCTCTGCTCGCCTTTCAGCACGGCGCTAATGCCGGCGTATGCGTCGGCGGCCTCCCTGCTGCCGGCGTCGCCGCTGACGCGGCAGATCGCCAGGTAGTTCGCGCCGACATCGATATCTTTTGCCTGATCGCTACCGGGCACGCGGTTTGCGTGGGCGAAGTTTCGCCACGCTTCGTTCACTGCCAGAATCGTGCCCTGGCGGTCGAGCACCGCCACGTGCGCCAGCACTGAGTTGAGCACCACCTGGTTGAATTGCTCGTGCTCGCGCAGCGTCTGCTCGATCTGCTTCAGATTGGTGACGTCGACCACACTGGTGAGCATGACCATACCGTTTGGCGTGTCCAGAGGCATAATTCCGATCTGCACTGTAAATATACCACCATCTTTGCGCTGTGCGTCGAATTGCTTCTGCACATCCATATGCCGGCGCTGGGATGTCGCTATGAATGCCTGGCGGTGGTGCTGGTGCCGGCCGCGCAGCAAGGCCGGCAGGAGGATATCGACGCTGCGGCCGAGCAGCTCGGCGGCGCTGTAGCCAAACAGCAGCTCGGCCAGGTGATTGATCTGCCGGACAACGCCATCGGCGTCGATCACCAGCGCGCCGTGCGGCGCCACGGCCAATATAAGCTCAATATCGAATGGGTCGACAAACTGCCTGGCGCCTGTGGCCGCAGCGGCGTGCGCCCGGCTCTGGCGCGCGGGCAGCTGCTCTGCGCCAGCCGGATGGAGCACGACGCTGGCGCCGGCCACTTCGCCGTCGCTGCCGACAATTGGCGAAAGCGCCAGCGCCATGGCGATGCCCCAGCCGCCTTTGTGCAGCAAGGTGCCGTAGATGAGCGACGGCGCCGCGCCGCGCGCTCGCCGCAGGTCGGGCGCCGGCTGACCGGGCGCGATCAGCCGCGCGATCGGCTGGCCAATGATCTCGCTGGGCGTATAGCCCAGCAGCAGCTGAGCGCCGGCGCTCCAGCCGATCACTATGTCGTCGCTGTCGTAGGCTATAATCGCGTTCTTGGCGCCTGGCATGATCGTGCTCCCAATGATTTCCGGGTTATTGATGCTCGTTTTCTTCATGGTATTCCAGCGGCAGCGTGAGTGTAAAGGTGCTGCCGACGCCGGGCGCGCTTTCGAGGGCGATGCTGCCGCCGAGCAGCTCGGCGAGCTTGTGCGCCAGCCGCAGCCCCAGCCCCGTGCCCTCGCGCCAGCTGCTGCCGCTCGGCGGCGCAACCTGCTCGAACGCCTGGAACAGCCGTGCCTGGTCCTCGGGCCGGATGCCGATGCCGGTGTCGCGCACGGCGATGCACACCTGCAGCGCCCCGGCGTCGGTCTCCCGCCGCTCCAGCCGCACCTGCACCTCGCCGGTGTCGGTGAACTTGATCGCATTGCCGACGAGGTTGAGCACGATCTGGCTGAGCGCGCGCCGGTCGCTGATCAGCGTGAGCGGCGCGGCGGGCAGCTCCAGCCGGAAGGCCAGGCCTTTCTGCTCGGCCAGCGGGCGCAGGCTGGCGGCGAGCTCTTCCAGCACCGCCTGGCACA